>JBMYLU010000010.1:0-11087 GCA_049596595.1 Flavobacteriaceae bacterium
ATATACCTTCGATTTGGCGTATTATCCTGCCGAAAGAGGACCTTATAACAATGCGCCGAGTTTTGGTACAAGTCCCGAAGATAACTGGGCGGGGATAACACGCCCCATGACTACCACAGATTTTGCGCAATCCAATGTGGAATACATTGAATTTTGGCTGCTAGACACCTTTTCTGACCAAGCAAGCACATCCAACGACTTGGGAGAGTTGGTGTTTCATTTGGGAAATATTTCTGAAGATGTCCTTAAAGACGGACGCAAGCAATACGAAAATGGATTGCCAACAGAAGGGCAAACCGCTGCAACGTACAATACCTCTTGGGGAATTACTCCCGCAACCCAATCGCTTGTGTATGCCTTTGATGCCGATGGTCAAAATCGGGCACTTCAAGACGTTGGCTTAGACGGACTGACAGATGACGAGGAACGCCTCATTTATACCAATGGTCCTGCGGAAGACCCTGCCGGAGACAACTACACCTATTTTGGTCAGGGTAGTGGTTCAATTCTAGACCGATACAAAAATTACAATGGTACTCAAGGCAATTCGCCCTTAGAGGTTACTGAGCAGTTCCGGGGTTCCTATACCACTCCCGATGCGGAAGACCTCAATCAAGACAATACCATGAATACCATAGATCGCTATTTTCAGTATCGCATCCCTATTGGTAAAAACATGCAAGTAGGTACACATCCGTTTTTATTTGATGTGCGCGAAACCAACGATATTGAATTGCCAAACGGACAGGTTACTACAGCACGTTGGCTGCAATTTCGTATTCCAGTAGTGCCAGACTACTACGAAGCCCCAGTTTACAAAAAGTATTTTGAACGCATAGGCGGCATGGAAGATTTACGTTCTATCCGATTTATGCGAATGTTAGTAACAGGGTTTAAAAACCCAACTGTCTTTCGCTTTGGCACACTTGACATCATTCGCGCCGACTGGACAAGAGTCCCCGGTCCATTAAACACCCAAGAAATTCCATACCCGAACACCCAGCTCGAAGTTAGTGCAGTAAACATTTTGGAGAATGAAACCCGAACGCCTATTCGGTACAAACTGCCTCCAGGAATTGTGCGTGAAACCCTGAATAGTTACAACAACCTTATTCGCGAAAACGAGCAGTCGCTTTCGCTTCGCGTTAAAGATTTGGAGCCCAAAGACGCCGAAGGGGTTTATAAGCATATCGACTTAGACATGCGTCAATATAAGCGCTTGCGGATGTTCTTACACGCTGAGTCTTTAACTAATGAAAATCCACTTCCGGGTGAAGGTGCTCAAGAAGAATTTGATAAGCGCATGGTAGCATTTATTCGTTTGGGGACGGATATCTCAGAGAATTACTATCAAATTGAAATCCCATTAAAACCTACGGCGTTCACCGCTGGGGTTTCTAACAATTTGAGTGCCGAGGAAATTTGGCAAAATGCAAGCAACGAAATCGATATCCCTGTTGGGTTGCTAACCAAACTCAAAGCAAAATCCATTTCAAATCGCCAGGCTGTAGGCGCAACCTATTTTGACGAAGATCTTAATCCAATTAGTGAGTTTACTCCAATATCGAGCCTGCCAGGGGATAAAAAATACAAGTTGGCGATACGCGGAAATCCAACACTAGGTGCTATACGCACTTTGGTTGTTGGGGTTAAAAACCCAAATACAAAAGCAGGTGAGAAACTAAGCGGAGAAGTTTGGTTTAATGAGTTGCGTTTGTCAGAGATTGATTCGCAAGGGGGTTGGGCCGCTTTGGGTGCTTTGGATGCCAACCTTGCTGATTTTGCGAATGTGACTGTAAATGGTGCCATTTCAACGGTTGGTTTTGGCGCCATTGACCAATCGCCAAACCAACGAAGCCAAGACGATACACGCTCGTATGGAGTCACCACAAGTGTCAATGCGGGGATGCTTTTCCCTGAGAAATGGGGCTTGGTCTTACCTGTAAATTACAGTTATAATCAAGAAGTTATTACGCCAAAATACGACCCGTACTATAGAGATATTGAGCTGCAAGATCGATTGGATACTGCCGAGCGTGAAAGTCAAAGAGATTCGATTCGTGAGCAAGCGATTAGCGTTTCTAAACTCAAAAGCATTAACCTAATTGGAGTCAGAAAACAACGTAGCGCTGAAGCCAAAGAAGACTTTTTTGATATTGAGAATTTCGATTTTTCATACGCCTACAACGAGGAAAAACGTCACGATTTTGAAATTGAGGATTACGCCTACAAAAACGTGCGTTTGGGTGCTGGTTATAACTATTCCTTTAAACCATTATCTATTAAGCCTCTAGGGAAAGTAGAAGCCATTTCATCAAAGCAGTACTTGCGTTGGCTGTCGGAATTGAACCTAAATTTGATGCCTAGCTCGGTCACGCTTGGAGCAAACATCAACCGAACTTTTCAAAGCCAGCGGTTTAGACAGGTATATTTGGAAGGAGTAGACAATTCGAACCAGATTGCGCTGCCCGATTTGCAACAACGCAACTATTTGTTTGATTGGTTGTTTACAGTAAATCATAACCTCACGAATTCCCTTCGCCTCGACTTCTCGGCATCGAGCAGAAATATCGTGCGCAATTATTTAGAAGATGGTCCTGCTGGTACTACCCGTGTTAACAAAGAACTTGATATTTGGGATGGTCTTTGGGATATGGGGCAAATGGATCGTTTTGATCAAACTTTTGGAGCAACTTATCAGTTTCCATTTAGGCTTATCCCAATACTTTCTTTCTTAAATGGGACATATTCTTACAGCGGAAACTTCAATTGGCAACGAGGGGCAAATTCATTGGCAAATGTGGTAGATGAAAATAATAACACTCTGGGGATTGTGCACACATTACAGAATGCAAATACCATTCAGTGGAACGGAAATGCCAATATGCGCAACTTGTATTCAGCATTGGGCTTACGCAAGAAAACAGGCAATGCTGCTAAAAAGAAGCCTGGAGTAAAAATCAAGAACACCCTAGTGGGATTGGTTACGGCTTTGGAGCGTGTTCAATTCACATATAGCGAAAACAATGGAACCGTCCTTCCGGGCTACACGCAAAATATCGGGTTTTTAGGAACGCAAAATCCAGGACTAGAATTTGCTTTGGGTCGTCAAAAAGACATTCGTTTTGAGGCCGCTAAAAGAGGGTGGCTTACGGAATTCCCAAATTTTAATCAGGCCTATACCACGGTGCACAATACCGATATAAGCTACAATGCTACCATTGGATTACTACAAGGATTGCAATTAGACCTTACCGGAAACCGTAGTTATTCAGAGAACAATGCCGAAAACTTTAGTGTTGTGAACGGCGTATACAATGCGCTTTCGCCTCGCTTATTCGGGAATTTTGAAATTTCAACGATTATGTTGCGTACGGCTTTTAGCGGAAGCGGATTGGATTCGCAAGCTTTCACGGATTTAAAAGCAAACCGATTGATTATTGCGAAACGACTAGCTGCAATTCAGGGTGTTAACCCCGGAGATATCGATGCAGATGGTTTTCCAAAAGGGTTTGGTAAAAACAATCAGGCGGTGCTTATCCCGGCATTTTTGGCAGCCTATACAGGCGAGAATCCAAACAGTGTATCTTTCGATGCCAAGCGCTCTTTCCCATTGCCCAATTGGAACATGCAATACACAGGATTGATGCGTTTAAAATCCTTTAAAAAACGCTTTAACCGCTTTGCTATAGCACATGGCTATCGTGCGAGCCATACGCTCAATGCTTTTACCACAAACCTAGAATATCAACCAAACGGCAAAGATCAGTCCGGGAATTTTATGAATAAGATTCTATACACCAATGTGAATTTGGTCGAGCAGTTTAATCCGCTTATGAAAGTTGATTTTGAACTGAAAAACAGCCTCCAAGTATCTGCTGAGGTGCGTAAAGACCGTGCTTTATCCCTTTCGCTAGACAACAACTTGCTAACTGAAACTTCGGGTGATGAATGGATTGTAGGGTTAGGGTATCGCATTAAAAACGTTAAGTTTAAAACGAATATTGGAGGCAAATCAACCCGTCTAAAAGGAGATTTAAACATTAAAGGTGACTTGTCTGTGAGAGATAACATTACACTTATTAGAAACTTAGATTTGATGAGTGACCAAGTTACTGCAGGTCAACGCCTTTGGTCGTTGAAAGTTTCAGCCGATTATGCGCTTTCGCGCAACTTCACGGCACTATTCTTTTACGACCATGTGTTCTCAAAATTTGCCATTTCTACCGCCTTCCCACAAACCAATATTCGATCGGGAATTACCCTGCGTTATAATTTTGGAAATTAGTTATTTTTTGCTGTACTTTTAGCCAAAATTCTGATATGAACATTCCGCAAGAATTAAAGTATACCCAAGACCACGAATGGGTTCGCATTGAAGGCGATGAAGCTATCGTTGGCATTACCGATTTTGCACAAAGCGAACTGGGTGACATTGTGTATGTAGAGGTAGAAACGGTTGGCGAAACCCTTGCCAAAGAAGATGTGTTTGGCACTGTAGAGGCGGTAAAAACGGTTTCCGATTTGTTTGTGCCCCTATCGGGTGAAATTGTGGCGTTTAATGAGGCGCTGGAAGACACCCCCGAGCTTGTGAATGACGATCCGTATGGTGAAGGCTGGATTGTAAAAATAAAATTGAGCGATGCTTCCGAAATTGAAAACTTACTTTCAGACGAAGGCTATCAAGCGGTTATTTCGTAATAGGAAAGTTAGTTATTAGATTTATTTAAATTTATACACTAAAATTATTACTTTAGCCCAACGCTAAACAATTCAAATGCAACCGAAGAAAAATCCCAAAGTTGATTTAAGAAAAAACAGCAGCTTGTATTTTGCTATAGGGCTGTGTGCAGTACTCTTTATTGCTTGGCAAACCATAGAATGGAAAACCTATGACAAATCCATGTATGGCTATGAAGCGTTGAATGTTGAAGATGATGACGATGAGTTGGTTCCCATCACAGAACAAATTAAGACCCCACCACCACCACCACCACCTCCAGCACCCGAAATTATTGAGGTAGTAGAGGATGAAGAAGAAGTTGAAGAAACGGTAATTGAATCTACTGAAACCACTCAGGAAGAAATCATAGAAGAAGTAGAAGTTTTGGAAGAGGAATTGGACGTTGATGTTCCTTTTGCCATTATTGAAGACGTGCCGTTATTTCCAGGCTGTGAGCGTGTAAAAAAATCAGAACGTAGAAGTTGTTTCCAAGAAAAAATTCAGCGCCACATTGCTAAAAACTTCCGCTACCCTGAAATTGCCCAAGAAATGGGCATTCAAGGACGTGTCTATGTGCAGTTTGTTATTGCCAAAGACGGTTCTATCACAGGGATAAGAACGAGAGGACCAGATAAAAACTTAGAAAAGGAAGCCAACCGAATTATTTCGAAACTTCCCAGAATGACGCCTGGAAAACAGCGCGGGCGTCCTGTGCGTGTGCCCTTTAGCATTCCTATTACGTTCCGCTTGCAATAAAAATTTTGCCCGACAATCGTCGGGCTTTTTTTTGGCAAAATTTTTGTATGTTTGATTTGTCAAATCTTAAATACTTATGTTATGGAGCCAAAAAAAAATCCAAAAGTTAATTTAATTAAAAACAGTAGCCTGTATTTTGCTATTGGGCTTTGCCTTGTGTTGCTGGTGTCTTGGCGGCTTGTGGAACACAAAACCTATGAAAAATCAGCGATAGACATTGGTATTCTTGACGTCATGGATGATGAAGATGAAGAAGTGCCATTAACCGAGCAGCTTAAAACACCCCCGCCTCCGCCACCACCTGCTGCCCCACAAATTATTGAGGTAGTTGAAGACGAAGAAGAAGTAGAGGAAACCGTTATTGAATCTACCGAAACCACACAGGAAGAAGTTATTGAAGAAGTAGAGGTGCTGGAAGAAGAAGTAGACGTAGATGTGCCTTTTGCTATTATTGAAGATGTACCGCTGTTTCCGGGTTGTGAAAACGTAAAAAAATCGGAGCGTAGAAAGTGTTTTCAAGACAAAGTACAGCGTCATATTAACAAAAATTTCCGTTATCCTGAGATTGCGCAAGAAATGGGTGTTCAGGGGCGTGTGTATGTACAGTTTGTTATTGATAAAGATGGATCTATTACTGGTGTAAGAACACGCGGACCAGATAAAAATTTAGAAAAAGAGGCAGAACGCATTATTTCAAAATTGCCCAAAATGACACCCGGCAAGCAACGCGGGCGACCTGTTCGTGTTCCTTTTAGCATTCCTATCAATTTTAGGTTGCAGTAAGCATTAACAAGCCTTTTTTCAGCACGTTGCGTAAGCTGCTTTTGTACAGTATCTTTGCAGCCCTATACGCAATGGAATGCTTGTAAATACGTATAAATCATCCCTTTCGCTTTTTGTGACGGATGCATTATTGCTTACCAAAGCACGGCTCACACTGAGCGTGGTATTTTCTTCTGTAGCAGGCTACGTGTTGGCAGCACCCGCACCAAGTATTTTACATATTCTATTGCTTTCTGTTGGTGGCTATGGTTTGGCGGGGGCTTCAAATGCGTTTAATCAAATTATTGAAAAAGAGATAGATGCCGAAATGAAGCGCACCCAAAACCGCCCTATTCCCTCGGGGCGTATGTCGGTGCAAATGGCATTTAGTATTGCACTTAGCTTGCTCATTTTGGGGCTTGTGGTGCTGTATTCGTTCAATCCTAAAACGGCAATGTTCGGTGCTATTTCGGTGTTTTTATATACCTGTGCTTACACGCCACTCAAAACAATTACGCCACTTTCCGTTTTTGTGGGTGCTATTCCAGGCGCGATTCCCTTTATGCTGGGTTGGGTTTCTGAGACAGGCAGCTTTGGTATTGAGCCCGGTGTATTGTTTATGATTCAATTTTTTTGGCAGTTTCCGCATTTTTGGGCAATTGGTTGGTATATGCACGACGATTATCAGCGCGCAGGAATCAATATGCTGCCCACTGGAAAACCCGGAAACGCCACCGCCTTGCAAATTATTCTTTATACCTTGTGGACGATAGTAATTTCGGTTTTCCCCGTACTTGGATTAAGTGGCGCATTAGCGCTTTCCGTTCCCGGAGCAATTGCGGTAGCCTTGGCAGGAGTTGCATTGTTGTGGTTTGGATTGGCATTGTACCGCAATCAAAACCAATCCCACGCAAAAAAATTATTGATAGTGAGTATTGTGTACATAACCGCAATACAATGGATATATGTAATAGATAAATTTTTATAAATGAGTTTTCATCCTTCCCTTTTGACCCCACAAGCAAAAGCCAAAAAAATGATGCTATGGTTTGCCATGATTAGTATGACCATGATGTTTGCCGGACTTACGAGCGCCTATGTGGTCAGCAAAGCACGCCCCGATTGGCTTACAGATTTTAAACTGCCCTCAGCGTTTTATGTGAGTACACTTGTGATTATTGTTAGCAGTATTACGTTTTGGATGGCGTTTATCAAACTCAAGGAGAAGAATCCTTCAGCGGTGACGCTTTATACCTTATTTACGTTGGTGCTTGCTGTCGTTTTTTCGGTAACGCAATGGGTAGGTTTTAGTAGCATTGTGGCTGATGGGTATTATTTTACAGGTGCAGAAAGCACGGTAACCACCTCGTTTTTGTATGTGCTTGTCATAACGCATTTTGCGCACCTTATTGGAGGAATTGTCGTTCTTTTGGTGGTATTATTCAATCATTTGAAAGGGCGTTACTCCGATAAACCGCTGGGATTTGTCTTGGCGCACACCTTTTGGCATTTCTTGGGCTTTTTATGGCTCTATTTATTTGTCTTTTTATTCTTTTTAAGATAAAGTTTAATCCGTAATTTTGTACTCAATTTAACCATTACCCACGCATGGAAGCAACTACTAATCTAACAGAAAATGAGAACGTTTGGGGTGGAGGCAACAAGCCACTCAATGCATCGTATGGTAAAATGATGATGTGGTTTTTTATCGTTTCAGATGCTTTGACCTTTTCTGGATTTCTTGTCGCCTACGGCTTTTCACGTTTTAAAAATATTGATTCATGGCCCATTGCCGATGAGGTGTTTTATCACTTCCCGTTTTTGCATGGGGTAAACGCACCGATGTACTACGTAGCGCTCATGACGTTTATTCTTATTTTCTCTTCGGTAACCATGGTTTTGGCGGTAGATGCCGGACATAAAATGCAGAAAAATAAGGTGGCTGTTTACATGCTACTTACCATTATTGGTGGAGCGGTGTTTGTGGGGTCGCAAGCATGGGAGTGGAAAAACTTTATCAAAGGCGAGTACGGTGCACTTGAAACCAAAGGCGGACAAATTTTGCAATTTGTTTCTGCGGATTCGGGTAAGCGTGTGGCACTTGCTTCATTTGCTGCTTCGCAGCCCACAGATCGTGCGCAACATGCTGCAGACAACGGACTTTGGTATGTAGACGAGGCAACCCTTCCCACATATACTGTGGCTGAGGTTCAAGAAGGCTTTTTGGCAAACCCCGATTTGCGTGTCAAGACTGAAATGATTGACGAAGCTGGACATAAAATTGTGCTCGACCGTGCCGCATCTGAGGCAAAAATTACGCAAGCAGTACATGTTGTAGAAGGCGCAAACCTTATAAGAAACGAATATGGAAATCGCCTTTTTGCCGATTTCTTCTTCTTCATCACAGGCTTCCACGGCTTCCACGTATTCTCGGGTGTTGTAATCAATGGCATTATCTTTTTCAACGTATTGTTAGGCACTTACGAGCGTCGTGGGCACTACGAAATGGTTGAAAAAGTTGGATTGTATTGGCACTTTGTAGACCTCGTTTGGGTATTTGTATTCACCTTCTTTTATCTTGTATAACATGGCACATAAACTTTCTATTTTCCGCGGACTGGTTACTTTTAAATCCAACGAACAAAAAATTTGGGGAGTACTTATTTTTCTTTCCATTGTTACCGCTATTGAGGTAGCCCTTGGAATTGTTAAGCCAGCGTTTTTACTGACGCCTATTTTTGGAATGAAGGGGCTTAACTGGATATTTATTATCCTGACCCTTGTTAAAGCATACTACATTGCGTGGGATTTTATGCACTTACGTGATGAGAAGCGCAGTTTCACATCCTCTATTGTGTTACCACTTTTAATCCTCATTCCGTATCTTATTTTTATCTTACTTGTTGAAGCCGACTACATTTACAACGTAATGTTAGACGGGTTTTTGAGTTGGAATTTTTAATTTTTCTATGAAGAAATACATTGTTCTAGTGGTGCTTTTTGTGTTCCCGCTAGTGGTGTATTTGTTTTTTGCTTCGGGAGTAAATCACTTTGCAAAACTCCCCATACTAACCCAAAATGTTGAAGAAATTGGGCAGTATTCCGATGCACAATTTAAAGACCGCATTACGGTACTTGGTTTTTTTGGGAATGCCTTGCAAGACAAAAAAGCCTTGGCACTCAATCTGAATCAAAAAATTTACAAGCGCTTTTATCAATTTGCAGACTTCCAGTTTTTAATTGCACTCCCCAAGGGAACAGAGGAACAAGCAGAGGCTTTAAAAACTGAACTGGAAGGAACTACGGGGACCGACATGTCTCGTTGGAACCTTGTTTTTTTGGAGCCTGAACAGCTAAGAACGGTCTTTGGCAGTTTGTATTTGCCTTTAGCATTGGATCAAAACCTATCCAACCCTTATGTGTTTATTATTGATAGAGCCGGCAATCTTCGCGGCAGAGATGATGATGATTTTGTGGGGTATGACGCACGTTCGGTTGCGGATATTAACAACAACATGGTAGATGACGTTAAGGTTATTTTGGCAGAATACCGCTTGGCGTTGAAAAAGTACAATACGGATATAAATCCACAATAATGCGTCGTTACTCCTATATCGCAGTTGCGTTTATTATTTTGGTGTTTGGGATTATTTTTATCCCACGTATCATTTCACGTGTTCAGCAAGCGGATGTTGTAGACAACAAACGTTTAAGTAAACCTGCAGCACTATCGTTTATTGCGCTTAATGGCGAGGCAAAGCGCGTTCCTGATTTTGTGTTTACCAACCAAGATAACCGCCTCATTTCCAACGAGGACTATTTGGGAAAAGTGTATGTGATAGAATTTTTCTTTACAACCTGTCCCACCATTTGCCCGATTATGAATGCCAATATGAAACGACTTGAAGAGGCTTTTGGAGACCGCGATGATTTTGGTATCGCTTCGTTCACCATTGATCCTGAAAAAGACACCCCCGAGCAGCTAAAACGATATGCCGAATACTTGGACGTTTTTAGCCAAAACTGGCACTTCCTTACAGGTGATGCTGATGAGATATATGATCTAGCAAACAAAGGGTTTAACATTTTTGCAGGTATCAATCCCAACGTGGCGGGCGGCTTTGAGCATCAAGGATATTTTGCCCTTGTGGATCAAAATGGTTACCTTCGTTCAAGAACGGATTCTTTTGGCAATCCGATTGTATACTACTTAGGCATCCCCGAATCTGAACTCGACATACAAGGCACAGACATGCTTCTTGAGGACGTTCAAAAATTGCTTGATGATGAATAAAAAAAACCTTCGTACGTATAACGCCATTATTACGGTTGTTTCTGTTGTAATTCCCATTGTGGTTGCGCTTTTGTTTACTGTGCGTATTCCTAATGTTGCGCCACTAGATATGTTACCCCCTATTTATGCCACCATAAATGGGTTGACGGCAGTAATGCTTGTGTTTGCCGTTATACAAATAAAAAAAGGCAACAGAAAACTTCATGAGCGTCTAATGAAAGTGAATATATTTTTATCGGTGCTTTTTTTGGTAATGTATATAGCATATCACATCACATCGGATTCTACCCCTTTCGGGGGTGAAGGGCTTGTTAGGTATGTGTATTTCTTTATTTTGATTTCGCATATTTTGCTCTCTATTGTGCTTATTCCATTGGTGTTGTTCACTTACAAACACGCCGCATTACGTAATTTTGAAGCGCACAAACGCTTGGCTAAGGTTACCTTTCCCATTTGGTTTTATGTAGCGGTTACCGGGGTTGTTGTGTATTTGATGATTGCTCCTTATTACGGATAATATGTTGCTATTGGCGTCGCTTTCCTCGAATATGC
>JBMYLU010000011.1:0-10933 GCA_049596595.1 Flavobacteriaceae bacterium
AGGCGTAAATTTTGATAATTATACAACCGAGGATTTAAAAGCGCTCTGGAGAAAAACACTCAAGTTGGGAATGCATGGGATTTGCTTCAGCATGTATGAAGACGGACAACAACCTGGAGATACAATAACGGTGGCTCAGGTGGAACGCCGTGTTAAAATCTTAAAACCCTATACCAAATGGATACGCTCTTTTTCGTGTATCGAGGGTAACGAGCACATTCCTAGAGTCGCAAAAAAACATGGTATTAAAACGATGGTTGGTGCTTGGCTTGGCGATGATCCTGAAAAAAACGAAGAGGAAATAAAGGCATTAATTACCCTTGCCAATGAGGGGTGTGTAGATATTGCTGCCGTGGGCAATGAGGTGCTTTATCGCAATGATTTAACCCTAGAGGAACTACTTGCATTTATGAAACAAGTTAGAGATGCAATTCCAGCACATATTCCTATTGGATATGTAGATGCGTATTACGAGTTTTCTTCTCACCCAGAACTTGTAGAACATTCTGACGTAATTTTATCCAATTGCTATCCTTTCTGGGAAGGCTGTCCAGAAGAATGGGCGCTAAACCATATGCAAAGTATGTATGGGCAAGCCATGCACGCTGCAAAAGGTAAAAAAGTAATCATTACTGAAACGGGATGGCCCAGCAAAGGGGAGCCCCTCAAGGGTTCTGTGCCATCCGAAGAACATGCCATGAAATACTTCATCAATACGCAAGCCTGGGCAAAAAAAGCGAATATAGACGTGTTTTATTTTTCGTCTTTTGATGAGTCTTGGAAAGTTGGTCCAGAAGGCGAAGTGGGCGCGTATTGGGGACTTTGGGATAAACATGAAAAGCTCAAGTTTTAAGTATAATCATTAACACAAGGTATTCCCTATGAACGTTTATATCAAAACCCTAACCTTAGCTGTTATTACTCTAATTGTTGGCTGCGCCCCCAAACCCGATCGACAAAATAAGAAGGAGATTGCCAAAAAAGTTGACGCTATTGTGCTTCAGATGACACTAGCTGAAAAAGTAGGTCAAATGACTCAAATTGATATGCGTTTGTTGGATGACTATAGTGACATTAAGGAGTATCATATTGGTTCAATACTTAGTGGAGGTGGAGCAGTTCCCAAAACAAATACACCAAAAGCGTGGCTTGACATGGTTAATGGATTCCAAGAAATTGCCATGAGCGATCGACTTGGTATTCCATTAATTTACGGAATTGATGCTGTCCACGGACACAATAATGTTCTAGGGGCTACGGTGTTCCCTCATAATTTAGCCCTTGGCGCTTCGAATGACGCTGACCTCGTTTATCGAGTAAACAAAGCCACGGCTGTTGAAGTTGCTGCTACAGGTATTCATTGGACTTTTTCACCTTGCATTACCATTCCACAAGATGCTAGATGGGGGCGTTTTTACGAGGGTTTTGGTCAAACTACCGATATTGTTGACGGGCTTACCGAAGCTGCTGTTTTGGGTTACCAAGACCGCCTTTTGGAAGTGCAAAACAAGCAAGTTGCTGCTTGTGCTAAGCATTTTATTGGAGATGGTGCTACAGTTTGGGGAACCGGCACTCGAGTTGATGGGATGCACCATTATAAGTTGGATAGAGGAGATGTGCAATTAGAGGATAAAACCCTACGTGAAATTTACCTCCCCCCATACAAAACAGCTATTGCTGCCGATGTAAAAACCATCATGGCGAGTTTTAATAGCATTCGTGGAGAAAAGTGTCACGGCAGTAAGTATATTCTTACGGATTTGCTCAAAGACGAACTTGGTTTTGAAGGCTTTGTGGTTTCAGATTGGGCAGGTATAGATGAAATTCCAGGGAATTATAAATCCGATGTTATCAATGGGGTAAATGCAGGTATAGATATGTTTATGGTTCCTGGATTTATGGAGGGGCAAAACCAACAGCATTACAAAGTATTTATTCAATATTTGATAGCGGCGGTCAATGAGGGAAGCGTCTCTATGGAGCGCATCGACGATGCAGTACGTAGAATTTTAAAAGTAAAGATGGAATTAGGTCTTTTTGACAATCCTTATATCGATGACTCCTATCTTTCTGAAGTAGGCTCACCAGCACATCGCGCACTTGCCCGTGAAGCTGTTCAAAAATCGACAGTTTTATTAAAAAATGATGGAGTACTGCCACTTAACAATGCAGCATCCATAACCGTAGTAGGTTCCGGCGCAAACAATTTGGGCGTACAAAATGGGGGCTGGACCACTGAGTGGCAAGGATTTTTCACCCCTGATTTCGACTTTTTAGACTTTAATGCTGATGGCGTTTTAACCTTGAAGGAATATAATGATCAGCTTAAAAAAATTTACGAAGATAAATTTGATATTGCTGCTTGGGCTGGGCATTTTAATGAAATTGACGCAGATAAAAACGATAATGTGAATCGTAAAGATTTTTCCAATTTTATGGCAAACCGCGTGCTTCAACCCAACGGCACAACCATTGTAGAAGGACTACGCCAAGTGGCACCTAATGCAAAAATTACTTATGACCCTAACGCCAATGCTATTGCAAAAGAAGATATTGTGATTGCGGTTGTTGGGGAGTATCCCTATGCCGAAGGCTTTGGCGATGATGCGGATTTGCGTATGAATAAAGCTGACTTGGAAATATTGGCTCGGGCAAATACTTCTGGAAACCCCTTAATTGTTGTCTTGCTTTCTGGACGACCGCTAATGGTTCATGAACAGCTATCACAATGGGATGCGTTTGTTGCTTCATTTTTGCCAGGGATGGCGGGAGAAGGCATTGCAGATGTGCTTTTTGGAAGGGTAAATCCGAAAGCCAAACTCAGCTTTACATGGCCAACAAATCCTAATGGTGAGGGAGAATTGTTTGCTCAGGGTACTGGTAGTCAGTTCGAATAAATTAGGCTTTTCTAACATGCGTATATAAACGTATCTTTGAATATGCGTTTGCTTACTTTATGCAGTGTTGTAGTTCTTTTGTGTTGCTCACAACCCAAACAGGAAAACCTTTTACCAAAGGTTGAAGATACTGCTGTGGTGGATTCAATTTTAAATTCAGTTCTAGCTGAAGCAGCCCCAAGCAAGGCGTCACTAAACTGGTCAAACTTGACTCAATTGATGAACTCACTTGGCAATACCCCAACAGCACAACGCAGCATTACCTTGAAAACCATTAAGGATGAGTCCACAAAACTTCTTAGTGCCTCTTGGCCCGAAGAATGGAACACGAATCCAATTCGCTCACGCTATATGGTGTTTGTTACCCACGCAAGCATTGCGGCTGACCAGCGTCTTAATGGGGATATTGCTGAACAACAAGCAATGAGTATCCTCAAAATGAAAAGGAGTTGGAACATTTTTGTTTCACACATCCAGTCTAAAGAAACTTCAGCAGTCTTTGAAACGACACCTCAATAGCTGATATTCAAAATCAAATAGCGTTGCACTTTTTGTATCAACCACCTTTTTGTTTTGGGTGTTTTCTTCATTGGAGAAGTGCGGTTCAGGCAAGTTGTTCTCCATACATTCTTGGGTGTAAAAGACTTTTCGGGTATGATGAATAGGGCTAACACAGTGTAGCGTGTGTCCCCAAAAACCACCCTCTATTGTGGAGGTTAAAAATCGAACCACATCAAGTTGGTGTACCAAATTCGTGGGAGCATTAGGTGCTGGAATATCTCGCTTTCTGGAAAGCTGTTTTGCTGGATGCCGACCATCGCCAACCAGACCACCAAGACGCACAACCGTAGCACGATTTTCATAAGCCAAACTGCTTTTTTCTGCTGCAAGTAATTGGACTCCCACAAGGGTTGTGGGTATGGGGACAGTAGTTTCATAAACCTCGCCTTGCGATGCGCCAAAAACACCAATACTGCTTAAGTGCAATATCTTACAATTGGGATAAGATGAAATAGCAGTTAAAATATGTGCTATCCGTGCAGCATAATCGGCATTCGGATTGCGCCGAACCCCAGGCGGAAAGGCTACAATAAGCACATCAGCGTCTTTTATGAAAGCATCAAAATCACCAATAATCCCTTCATTTTCAACATTCAGGATGTGTGGTGTAACACCTATTTTTGCGAGGATTTTCGCTTTTTCTTGAGACCGAACACTGCCCGCAACCACATACCCTTTGGTCAAAAGGGATTGCGCAAGCGCCTGACCCAACCAACCACAGCCTAAAATGGAAACGCCCTTCATAACGATTGTAAAAGTATCTTTTTTATTCAAAAAAGTTAGATTTAAAATATTTTTACTATCTTTTGTTCATTAAAACATAAACATGCCTATAAAAAGTTTTCAAGCGGCACGCCAAAAACTTATGCCTAAGCGAGGAAAATCGCTATTGGTACAAGATTATATGACGCGCAATTTGATTACCTTTTCGCCGCAACAATCCATTTTGGAAGTAATGCGAATTTTAATTCGTAACAAAATCTCTGGCGGACCTGTTGTGGACGAAATGTCTAGGCTTGTTGGAATTATTTCTGAAGCGGATTGTATTAAGTATCTTTCTGAAGGGAAATATTTCAATCAACCCTTTTTTGACCGTAAGGTAGAAGACAGCATGACCGCAGATGTGGACACGATAGAGTCCGACAAAACTATTTTTGATGCGGCTACATTGTTTCATAAAACCAACAGGCGCAGACTACCCGTTTTGGAGCGTGGTAGACTCGTAGGTCAAATCAGTAGGCAAGATGTAGTGAAAGCTGCATTAATGTTACGAAGTCAGCGTTGGCGCTGAACATATTAACCCAAAACTCCCCTAATCATGAGTACTATCCAAAACACAGTTCAACTTATCGGTCATCTTGGCGATGCCCCAGAAGAAATTAAGCTAGCATCTAAAAAAAAGTTAGCTAAATTTTCGCTTGCTACCAATCTTCGTTATAAAAATAAAGAGGGAGATAGTGTTGTAGACACACAATGGCATCGTGTTGTTGCGTGGGATAAGTTGGCAGAAATTTGCACGAAGCACCTAAAAAAAGGAAGCCATGTGGCATGTCGAGGAAGGTTAATTTATCAAGACTATGAAACCAAATCGGGTGAAAAACGCCATACTGCCGAAATTCACTTAGACGAGTTGCATATGCTTTAATTAATCATACAATTCCGTTGCAATACGGTAGGTGTTGGCGTGCGCTTCAACGATGAGATTTACGTCGGGCGCATAGCCACCGCCCATGCTACATTGCACAGGAATTTGTTGCTCAAAACAAGACGAAAACACAAATTCGTCTCGTTTTTTTGTTCCCTCAAGCGTGAGCGCTAAACGTCCAAGTTTGTCTTCTTTAAGGACATCTACACCCGACAGGTAAAACACAAAATCAGGTTTGACAGTAGCCAATAAATGGGTTAGATGCGTTTCTAAACGATCGAGATATTCGTCATCTGTTGTGTTGTCTTCTAAGGAGATGTCCAAATCACTTTCTTCTTTTTGAAAAGGATAATTGGCTTTACCGTGCATAGAGAAGGTAAACACACTTGGATTGTTTTGAAAAAGTACAGCAGTTCCGTTGCCCTGATGTACGTCTAAGTCAACAATTAAAATTTTATTGACCTTGCCCGAGGCTAGCAAATAGTCTGCTCCAATTGCCTGATCGTTTAGCAAACAAAACGCTTCACCACGATTATAAAACGCATGGTGTGTACCTCCGGCAATATTAAATGCTATACCATTTTTGAGTGCATATTCACAACCTTCTAATGTGCCTTGAGCAATTACGCATTCGCGCTCAATTAGTTTTGCGGATAAGGGAAAGCCTATACGCCGGATATCTTTTTTTGAAAGGGATAAATTTTTAAGGTTATTGTAATATTCCGAACAATGCGTGCGTAAAATATGCGCATCAGCAATCCGACTAGGTGCAAAAAATTGTTCTCGCTTACAAGTGCCCTCACGAACAAGTTGCTCCGGAAGCATTTCGTATTTGAGCATGGGAAATCGATGCCCTTCGGGCAGAGGATGTGCGTAAATGTCATGATGGGCAATGCAAATCATTGCCGCAAATATAGTTTAGCCTTCGGTAAGTTTATTTAGCTGTATGGCAATAGCCTCATCTTCTATTTTTTCAAACAATAGTGCTGCCTTGCCAAGGGTGTGTCCACTAGGAACTAGTGTTACGTTGCCAACAGCACCCCACCCTAAGGTCTCGCTAAGGTTAAGCATAGTGCGGAGTTTGGTTGCAGTGTGTGGCAAAAAGGGTTCGCAAATTATTGCCAGTCCAGCCACCACCTGAATAGCGGTGTGCATAATGGTTGCCACACGCTCGGGATTGGTTTTTATGAGTTTCCACGGCTCCTCATCTGCTAAATACTTGTTGCCATGTCGTGCAAGTTGCATCATTTCTTGACTTGCAGCTCTAAACTTATACTGTTCCAAAAAGGTTGAAATGGTGTCGGGCGATGCCTTTAATGCCTCAAGCGTAGCAGTATCCTCTGGGGTGAGTGCTCCGGGGTTTGGCACAACACTTTCATAATATTTTTTCATCAGTACCATCACCCGATTTACAAAATTCCCAAAAATGGCAACCAATTCACTGTTGTTTCGGGTTTGAAAATCACTCCACGTAAAGTCGTTGTCTTTTGTTTCGGGGGCATTTGCCGTAAGCACATAGCGCAACACGTCTTGTTTTTCGGGGAAATCTTCAAGGTATTCGTGCAACCAAACCGCCCAATTTTTGGAGGTTGATAGCTTTTGCCCCTCCAGGTTTAAGAACTCGTTAGCGGGTACGTTTTCGGGCAATATATAGTCGCCCATAGCGTTGAGCACTGCAGGAAAAATAACACAGTGGAATACAATGTTGTCTTTTCCAATAAAGTGCACCAGTTCCGTTTCCTTGTCTTGCCAATAGGGTTTCCAGTCTTTGCCTTCTTGCGCAGCCCATTCTTTAGTAGCCGAGATGTAGCCAATGGGTGCATCGAACCATACATATAATACTTTGTTTTCGCCACCTGCTACAGGTACGGGAATTCCCCAAGATAAGTCACGGGTAACCGCACGAGGTTTTAGTCCATCGTCCAACCACGATTTTACTTGCCCCAACACATTGGGTTTCCAGTCCGATTTGTGGTCTTCCAAAATCCAATTACGTAAAAAATCGTCGTAGCGGTTAAGGGGTAAATACCAATGCGTAGTAGTTTTTAGGCTTGGGGTTTCTCCAGAAAGTGCCGATTTTGGGTCAATCAAATCGGTGGCGTTAAGCGAGCTTCCGCAGGATTCGCACTGGTCGCCATAGGCTTCGGTATGCCCGCATTTTGGGCAGGTACCCACAACATAGCGATCGGCTAAAAATTGGTCTTCTTTGGCATCGTAGAGCTGTTCGGTAGTTTGCGTTTCAAAACAGTCCTTGTCGTGCATGGTTTTAAAAAATTCTTGTGCGGTTTGACGGTGTACCTCGCTAGAAGTTCTTCCGTAATAATCAAAAGAAATCCCAAATACATCAAACGAATTTTTGATGATGTTGTGGTATTTGTCAATTACCTCTTTTGGCGTGATGCCCTCCTTTTTTGCTTTCATGGAAATGGCAACGCCGTGCTCATCGCTACCACAAATAAACAACACCTCTTTGCCCCGCATACGCAAATAGCGCGCATAAATATCGGCAGGGACATAAACGCCTGCCAAGTGCCCAATGTGGATGGGACCGTTGGTGTAGGGAAGGGCAGCAGTAATCGTGTAGCGTTTGCTCATACAAGAAGTTTCGGCACAAAAATAGGGATTTTACTGCCGTGTGTTAAACGGATTTTTTATCTTTAGAAAAACCCAAACATGAACACTCGAAAAAAAGGCAACCAAGGCGAAGACCTTGCTGTGGCACATTTACAAAAACACGGCTACACCATTTTAGCGCGAAATTTTTATTACCAAAAAGCTGAGATAGATATCATTGTCAAAAAAGAAGATTTGCTTGTGGTGGTGGAGGTAAAATGGCGAAAATCAGACCTACACGGCGCGCCACATGAATTTGTAACTCCCAAAAAACGCAAACTCATGGCACGCGCAGCGGAATACTATATTCAGAAATTTGACTGGCAAGGTGAAACTCGATTCGACATTATTAGCATAGTAGGTACTGCCCAAAACCACACCCTTGAACACATCGAAAGTGCGTTTTATTTTTTCTAGAATTGTTATAAAAATAACAATTTGTTTTTTTATTTATACATTTGTGAAATAATTCAGAAACATGAAAACCATTGCTGCAGCTGTGGAGGCTTACATCAAATCAAAACCTTTTTTGATTAGTGCACTCACGCAAGGGATTATCAACCTTACTTCGTTGTCGCGGATGATGCAAGATGATATTCAAGAACAAACCGAAAAGCCAGTGCGCTCGGGGGCCATTGTCATGGCGCTTAAACGCCTTTCTACAGATATGGAGTTTCGGTATTCGCATAAGATCATTAAAACCTTAAAAAATATAGGTGACATTACCGTGCGTTCCGCACTTATTGATTACAATTTTAAGGTTTCTGATACGTTGTTAGCAGCGCAGGCAAAACTGCTCTCGCAACTTCAGCTTTCGAGTGAAAATTTTTACACCTCCTCTAGAGGCGTTAACGAATGTAACATTGTAGTTAGTGAGCATTTGGCTCCCTTAGTGGACAAATATCTTGCACAAGAAGAATGTCTACGCAAAGAACAAAATTTGTCTTCCATTACCCTTAAATTGCCCACAGAAAATGTGGCTATTCCAGGTATTTATTACTTTGTTTTTCAACGTCTTTCGTGGGAGGGCATTAATATCTATGAGGTGATTTCTACATCAAACGAGTTTACCATTTTGGTAAATGACGAGCAAGTAGACAAAGCCTTCCGGGTGGTAAAAGACCTTAAGCAGTTGTAGGCTGTTGCAGTTTTTCTAGGAGTTGAATAGCCTTAGTTACAGCAGAAACCTCATTGATAACCAGCACTAATTTTGGTCCGTCTTTGGTGTTTTTTTCTTTGAGTTGTGCCTTGCCTAATGTGCCCAATGTGCGTAACATATGTTGAAATGCATCCTCTTGGTAAAACGAACTTTCGGGTTCAGCTAGAAAGGTGCAAATGCACTTCTGCTTTTTAAGGATAATTTTTTCAAAACCCAATGCAGCCCCCAACCACTTTAGACGTACACTGTCAAAAAGGGCAATGGTAGATTCGGGCAGTGCGCCAAACCTATCGATAAGCGAAGCCCCAAACGCCTTGAGTTCTTCCTCGGTTTTTAGGGTTGCCAATTCTTGATATTGCGTCAGCCGTTCCGTTACATTGTTGATGTAGTCTGTTGGGAAAAAGATTTCAAAATCGGTATCTAGCGTTACTTCTTTAATCGTGGGTTTTTGCTCGGGATAGAGCGCTTTAAATTCATTTTGCTGCAATTCTTCAATGGCATCTTTTAGGATTTTCTGATAGGTTTCAAAGCCGATATCATTGATAAATCCGCTTTGTTCGCCTCCTAACAAATCACCTGCTCCTCTAATTTCCAAGTCTTTCATGGCAATTTGAAACCCAGAACCCAGCGCGGTGTATTGACTCACGGCTTCCATGCGTTTACGGGCATCGTCTGTTAGTACTGAAAACGGTTGCGTGATAAAATAGCAAAAGGCTTTTTTGTTGCTACGCCCTACACGACCTCGCATTTGATGCAAGTCGCTAAGTCCAAAATTGTTGGCATTATTGATAAAGATGGTGTTCGCATTGGGCACGTCCAAACCGCTTTCAATGATAGTCGTTGCGACCAATACATCAAATTGCCCGTCCATAAATCCAAGCATAAGCTCTTCTAGCTTGTTTCCTGGAAGTTGTCCATGCGCAGTAGCGATACGCGCATCGGGGATAAGGCGTTGCAGCATACCCGAAACCTCTCCAATATTTTCGATACGGTTGTGTACAAAAAATACCTGTCCGCCCCGTTGCATTTCATAAATTACAGCATCACGAATTTGGGTTTCACTCCATGAAATCACCTGACTTTCAATAGGATAACGATTGGGAGGTGCGGTATTTATAACGGATAAATCTCGCGCTGCCATAAGGCTAAATTGTAAGGTCCTCGGAATGGGTGTAGCAGTGAGCGTGAGCACATCAACGTGTTCTTTGAGCGAGCGTAACTTTTCTTTTACACCCACCCCAAATTTTTGTTCCTCGTCAACAATGAGCAATCCCAAATCTTTAAATGAAACCGATTTTCCTACCAGTTGATGCGTACCAATGACAATATCAATAGCTCCGTTTGCTATGCCTTCAAGTACCTCTTTTTTTTGTTTGGCGGTTCTAAATCGGTTGAGGTAGTCAATGGTAACCGGAAATTCGCTTAATCGCTTTTTGAAGGTGTTGAAATGCTGAAATGCCAAAATGGTGGTCGGCACCAAAACAACCACTTGTTTGCCGTTGTCTACTGCCTTAAAAGCAGCTCGAATAGCAACTTCGGTTTTTCCAAAACCTACATCGCCACATACCAATCTGTCCATGGGTTTTTGATCTTCCATGTCTTGTTTTACGGCTTCGGTAGCACTGCGTTGGTCGGGGGTGTCTTCAAATAAAAACGATGCCTCCAACTCGTGTTGCAAATAGCTGTCCGGACCACAAGCAAAGCCTTTGTTCATGCGGCGTTTGGCGTATACGTTAATCAGGTTAAACGCAATTTCTTTGACCTTCTTTTTGGTCTTTTGCTTGATTTTTTTCCAAGCCCCAGAGCCCAATTTATACACTTTGGGTGTTGCCCCGTCTTTGCCGTTAAATTTTGAAATTTTATGCAATGAGTGAATGCTCACGTACAGCACATCTCTATCGCCATAAAAGAGCTTAATCGCTTCTTGCATTTTGCCCTCCACCTCAATGCGTTGCAAGCCACCAAAAGTACCGATGCCATGGTCAATATGGGTTACGTAATCGCCAACTTCAAGCTGTGCTAATGCCTTAAGGGAAATTGCTTGTTTTTTGCTGTAGC
>JBMYLU010000012.1:0-10744 GCA_049596595.1 Flavobacteriaceae bacterium
ATTTGTCTTGCTTTTGTATTTTTGCTCTTCAAAACCAAATCGTGTTAAAGCGAAATCCTTTTGGACATTATTTGATCGTTAAGCTCTGGCTGATTCGCCTGTTGGGCTTTTTTACGCGCCGCCGATTCAATGGATTTAACGATCTCCATATTCGTGGCTCTGAAATCATACGTCAACTTCCCGACAAAAACGTATTGTTCATCTCCAATCATCAAACCTATTTTGCCGATGTAACTGCTATGATGCACGTGTTTTTTGCGAGCTTGGCGGGTAGAGATGACAATCTTAATTATTTGCGTTACATATGGCGTCCGAAACTCAACGTCTACTATATTGCTGCCAAAGAGACGATGAAAGCAGGGTTGTTGCCACGTATTTTGGCATATACAGGGTCTATTTCTATTGAGCGCACGTGGCGTGAAAAAGGCAAAGCGATTAACCGTCAGGTTAAAATGAGTGATATTTCCAATATTGGAAAAGCATTAAATGATGGTTGGGTGATTACGTTTCCACAGGGTACGACCAAGCCTTTTGCGCCCGTTCGAAAAGGAACGTTACATATTATTAAAACCTATAATCCTGTTGTAGTGCCCATTCAAATTGATGGTTTCCGCCGTTCTTTTGATAAAAAAGGGATTTTTATAAAGAAAAAAGGGATTAAGCAAACCATGCATATAAAGCCTCCCATTACCTTTGATTTGGAAAAATCAAATGAGGAGTTGGTGGCACAAATTGCCGAAGCGATCGGACAAGTCCGAAAAAAATAATTATTCCACAATCCCAGCGCAACTGATGCGTGCGCCTGCAGCACCCGAAGGTTGGGATACAAAATCGTCGACACCTTGATGCACAATAATCGCTTTGCCTAAGATGTTTTTGGTCTCGTCTTCGCAGCCTATACACCATTCATCAGTTTCGAAATACACCCTGCCAATACCGTCTGCCCCAACTTCGAAATTTCCAATATCTCCTTTGTGATAGCCGTTTTCGCTACCCCATGCACCGTGAGGTGCAAACGTTGGGTTCCAATGTCCTCCAGTTGATTTGCCATCATCAGAACTGCAATCTGCTTTTTCGTGTAAGTGTATAGCGTGTTTGCCCTCAGACAATCCACGAACAGTTACACTTAGGCGAACGGTGCCGTTTTGTTCGTCAAATAGGGCAAAGCCTGCCGCATTTGAACCACTTTTTGGGTTTAGTCCAATCTCTAATTGACTGCGTTGGCAGCTTGTAATTGAGGTAATTAGTAGTAGTGCAAATAGTCTCTTTTTCATATCTGCAAGATATAAAATATGTTATTTGAACTTCTTACTTTTTTAAAAAAGGTAGAAGTTTTTCGTAGTAACGTTTTGCAATAAAGGCTGCTCCAGCAGTATTGTAATGCACGTTGTCAGCTAAAAAATTATCAGTAAATCCAGTAGCCATGTCAACAATAATGACCTTTGAAGTACTTGTGGTTTTTGCCAAAGAAATTTCAGCAATTTTTAGCTTCATTTGGTCAAAAGCTGTAAGTAGTTCAGTGGTCATAAAACTTGATTTTCCAGGTGCCATCTGCTCAATTAGAATGGTTGCGTTTGGGTTGTGTGCTTGAATTTTATCAATAATAGCATTAATGTTTGGGAGTATCTCTTCTATAGCTATTCCTTGTAAGGCATCATTCCCTCCTGGCGAGCTAAATAACACAACGTCTGGTGATTCACTTTGATTAAGCCAGTTTTCAATTTGATTGTTTATTTGGCTTGAAGTCCAACCTCCTCTTCCTTCGTGGTCGTTATCAAAGCAGTAATTTTTATACACTTCATAAGTTGTATTATCTTCTTGGGTACCTACAAAGTCTACTTTCCAGTCGTCGGTTAACAAGATTTTCCACAATTCATAGCGAAAGCTTTCAAAATACGGCCGAGCCCCTTGTACCCGAGATGCTCCAAGGGGCATTATTTTCGTCTTTCCAATAAGGTTTTGGCAGCTTTTTGTTTCCTCCTCCGGGTTTTCTGAACATCCCCAAATCAATAGTATTGTAAGTACAAATAGTACGTAAGCGCCTTTTTTTATCATAATAATGTGTTTTAGGAACAAGATGGCAATTTTTATACTAGTTTAATAAATGCTGCTGAATTTGTCAAAAATGTAGATATTTGAGCAAAGAATTGCTATGCGTCCACAGATACTTTTTTTGTTGGGGAGTTCACTTATGTTTGTTACTTCGTGTGGGGTAACCTATCGCAGTAAAGAATTTGTTTCTTCAAACACTCCGATTTCTTATGCAAATAAAGCGCATTGGGCGGTGTATGATGGTAAAACAGAAGATGGAAAATCGGTAGGGAATTCCACCAAAAACCAACAGGCAGATGTGTTTTTTGTCTACCCAACATTGCTCACTAATAAAAAAGATACCCGTTGGAATGCTCCCATTATCGATAGTATTATCATCGCCGATGTGCGCAAATGGATTATTCCTTATCAGGCTGCTGCATGGGCAACCGCTGCACGACTTTTTGTTCCATATTACCGGCAAAATCATTACCGGGCCTTTTTTGAGCCCTATTTGAATCAAGGCGGTGCTAAAGCCAAAGCACTCGCTTACAACGATGTAAGAGCTGCTTTTGAATACTATTTAAAACACGAAAACAACGGGCGTCCAATTATTTTGACAGGACATAGTCAGGGGGCAATTCACTTAAAAAAGCTGTTGCAAGAATTTTTTGATGGTACTGAATTGCAACAACAGCTAGTGGCAGCTTATTTGATAGGCACACGTGTGAAGAAAAATGAATTCACATCGTTACATCCATTAAGTTCGCCAACCGCTACAGGAGGCTACGTTAGCTGGAACAGCTATAAAATGGGAAAGTTACCCAAATATGCCGACTGGTTTAAAGGTAGTGTTACTACAAATCCAGTAACTTGGAATACCCTTACTAAAAGCGAATATGCGCAGCACAAAGGATTGATGTATTACAATCAAAATATAATTTCAGAATGTTTGCAGGTTGAAGTTACAGATGGCTTGCTTTGGGTGAGTTTACCTAGAGTGCCTAAACGTTTTTGGGTGTCTTTTATAAAAGATTATCACCGCTACGATATTACCTTTTTTTGGGAAGATATCAATCAAAATGCGCAACAGCGGGTTAAGGCTTTTTTGAACAAGTGATTTTTATGGTGCTTCTGGCGCCAATGCCACTTTTAGTCCGTCTAACTCGGGCGTAATGGGAATTTGACAGCCCAAACGTGAATTTTCTTGTACAAAATAAGCTTCGTCTAGCATCGCTTCTTCGTCGTCGTTGCGTTCGCCAAAATGTGTTTCTGTAAGCACATACACTTGGCATGAGGCACACATGGCCATACCGCCACAAACGCCCTCAACAGGAAGCTCATAGCCTTTACATACCTCCATAAGATTGAGGTTCATATCGGTGGGTACGGTAAATTCGTGCTCTTTTCCTTCTCGGTCTATGACCGTAATACTTATATCTGTGCTCAAGACTTGACCGTTTCTTTAGGTTGCGCTTCCTCAAATCCCTGTACACCTTGTACGGTGGTGTATTTGAGTGTAAATTTTTTGTCTGGGTTAATGATTTTATAGGCGGTTTGTACGGCAAGTGTTGCCTCATGAAAACCACATAAAATCAATTTTAATTTTCCAGGGTAGGTATTTACATCGCCAATGGCAAATATACCAGGGCGGTTGGTTTGGTAATCAAATGTATCCACCACTATGGCGTTTTTGTCAATCTCTAGTCCCCAATCGGCAATGGGTCCAAGTTTTGGAGACAATCCAAATAGTGGAAACCATAAATCCGTTTTAATGTGTGTCTCTTCTTCTTTGGAATAAATCATAACAGTGTCTAACCCATTTGTTCCTTCTAATCCTTTTACCTCAGCAAAAGTGTGGAGTTCCATTTTGCCTGCCGCTGCCAATTCGTGTGCGCGAGCAACAGAGTCCTTGTGTGCTCTAAAGCGGTCGCTGCGGTGCACCAAATGCACATGGCTTCCCTTTTCGGCAAAGTAAATAGCCCAGTCTAAAGCCGAATCGCCACCGCCAGAAATAACCATGTCTTTTCCTTCAAACTGATCAGGGTCTTTCACAATATAATGCACGCCTTTGTCCTCAAAATCAGCAAGGTTGTCAATAAGCGGTTTTCTAGGTTCAAAACTTCCCAATCCTCCGGCAATCATTACCACTGGCGCATGGTGTTTTGTGCCTTTGCTTGTAGTAACCACAAAGGTTCCATCGGCTCGTTTTTCAATGCTATCGGCACGTTCACCCAAGGTAAATCCAGGTTTAAAAGGCGCTGCCTGTTCCATAAGATTATCAACCAATTCACCTGCCAATACGGTTGGGTAGCCCGGAATATCGTAAATGGGTTTTTTAGGATAGATTTCAGCAAGCTGCCCTCCGGGTTGCGGAATGGCATCAATAAGATGACAACGAAGCTTCATCAATCCTGCCTCAAAAACGGTAAAAAGTCCTACGGGTCCTGCCCCGATAATAATGATATCTGTCTTAATCATGTTGTTCGAGTAATTTCGCTGTTAATGTATTCATAGCTGCAATTTTTTGTTCAAAATCACCCTTTAGCCTATTTCGATACACATAAAGTTTATCGAGCAACGCGTCGGTTTCCTCTGGCAAAAAGCCTTCAAGCCACTGACGCAAACGTTTTGCTAAAGTAGGGGATTTTCCGTTGGTGGAAATGGCAATCTTCAAATTCCCTTTGGTAACAATACCGCCCATGTAAAAATCACACAAGGGTGGATTGTCTGCTACATTGACTAAAAGGTTTCTTTTTCGGCACAATTTGTACACCCTTTCGTTCACTTTTGGGTTGTCTGTTGTGGCGATAACAATATGTTTATTTCGCAAAAAGCGCGGGCGAAACTTTTGTTTTATCACCTGTACGTCTTTGTCTGCAATAAAGGCTTGCGTTTCTTCTCTTACCATGGGGCTTACCAAAGTAACTTTGGCATCTGGAGAAGATTTAAATAAAAATTCTAGTTTTTCCAATGCTACAAAACCACCTCCCACAACAAGAAAATGAAGCTGATTTGTTTTTAAAAAGATAGGGTAGAGGGTGTTCATACGTATTGAAATTCGGCTTGATGTTTCCAAGAAGCGGTTGGGTCTTGTACGGCAGGCCCAACAAAAATAGTTGCAGGATTACTAATGCTGTTTTCCTCAACAATTGAAACGATATTTTCCAAAGTGCCAGTTACCCATTTTTCGTTGGATAAGGTTCCATTTTGTACAATACCCACTGGGTAGTTTGCAGGTTTGTGCTTTCTAAAAATGCTTACAATTTCCTCCAAATGCGACATGCCCATTAGCAAAACTACGGTAGCCGACGACTGTGCTGCTTGCACAATGTCAGGCGAGGGTTTTCCATCGCAGGTGTAGCCTGTGCTTACCCAGATGCTTTCGTAAGTGCAACGCTTTGTCAGCGGGATGCGGTGTGCGGCTGCAATTCCTGAATAGGATGAAATGCCGGGAATCAGTGTTGCAAAAATGCCATGCTTTTCGGTATAGGTAATTTCTTCTGCTGCACGCGCAAAAACAGAAACATCACCGCCTTTAAGCCGAACTACATTTTTGCCTTCAAAAACAAAATCTACCAACATGCTGTTAATCTCATGCTGTTTATACGAATGCTCGCCTTTGCGTTTTCCAACAAAATAATGGTCCCCCGTGGTATTATGCGCCAAAATTTCAGGGTTTACGAGCGCATCGTATAAGATGATATCCGCTTTTTTTATGGCGTTAACCCCTTTTAGCGTTATCAAGTCAGGATCGCCAGGACCTGCCCCCACTAGGGTTAAGACTCCTTTAGTTTTGTTGCGCATGTCTAAAATCTTTAATCCAATTCATGACATGCACCGCCTCATCAAAATAGTAATGCGTAAAGTCCTCACTTGGCGAAGTAGTATTCAATAATCGAACAATTTCCCCAAAAGTCTTTCCGCTTATGGACTGATAGGTAGGGAAGTGTGTTTCAAAAGCATCAATGATAGAGTGGTGCGAATTGATTTTAGCGGCACGTGTGGTCAGCAACGCTTTTGCAGCTCGAATACTTCCGGCATAGCTATAATAAACACTATTTGCCCAAGATTGAGCCGCCAAGGCTTCTTTAGCCTTTTCGAGTTGTTCTTCGGCATCAAACAATAGCGTTTGCACCAAATCGATGGTAACACCGGCACATTCGCCCACGCCAATGGCCTTTTCATACACTTCTTCATTGCCCCAGTCTACAAAATCTTCATCCGTTAAGTTGGAAACTTCTGCGTATTCCTTTAGGTTTTGATAAAAATAATCGGTTTCCTTTCTAAGATAATACTGTAAAAAAGTTTCTTCATGGTGTACATTGGCATCAAAATCTTTCAACAACCAACGCAATACTTGCGGTGTGCGTTTTGCAGGTACTTTTAGTGCCTTGTCGGCATAGCGTCCTTCACCATTACCAAGTATACCGCCTCCTAGCAACACTTGTGTGGCAGGGGCAATGTTTCCATTCGATTTTACGGTCATGCCTTGAAAACCAATATCAGCAATAGCGTGTTGCCCACAGGCATTCATACATCCACTAATTTTTATGCTTAGTTGATGTTTTTCAATCACTTCCGGATATTCTTCTTCGATGATACGCTGCAGTTCCGCTGCCAATCCCATGCTGCTGGCAATACCCAAATTACAGGTGTCTGTACCGGGACACGCCACAATGTCGTTGATTTTGTGAAATCCAACCTTTGCTAGTCCCAATTCTTGCAATGCCAAATAAAGCGCAGGGAGATTGTCTTTTTTTACGCCTCGTAACAAAATACTTTGCCCAATGGTAAAGCGCAAATCATCGCTGCAAAACGCTTCTACCACTTCGGCAAGAGCACGAGCTTTGTCCGAGGAAATATCGCCACGGTCAATGGCAATACCTACGGCAACTAACCCTTCTTGTTTTTGTGCCATAACGTTACTCGTTTTCCATGCGGTATACTGCACATCTACAGCACTACTTGCCTCAAAATTTGCCGTGTTTTTTTGCTCCAAAACGGCAGTTGAAATCTCTATTTTCTTTGGGGAGATGGATTGATATACATCTAGCACACGTTCCAAAAACGTTTCGAACCCTTGTTCTTTAATCAAGAATTTCATGCGTGCTTTGTTCCGACGATTGCGTTCGCCGTATTGGTCAAATACACGGACTACTGCTTCAGTAAACGGAATAAATTCTTCTACTGAAATAAATTCATGAATCACATCGGCTACCCTGGGCTGCGCGCCTATGCCACCGCCAACAAGCATTTTAAATCCGCGCTTTCCATCTTTAATTTGTGGAATAAACCCAATATCGTGTGTAAACGTCAATGCATCGTCTTTTTCAGAACTTGAGAAGGCAATTTTTATTTTTCGCCCCATATCTTGGCAAATGGGATTTCGCAAAAAGTACTCAAAAAAGGCATGTGCATAGGGCGTAACGTCAAAGGGTTCGTTAGGGTCTACACCCGCTAAAGGTGATGCCGTTACGTTGCGAATGGTGTTTCCACACGCCTCACGCATGGTAATATCGTCTTGTTCCAGTTCCGCCCAAAGCTCGGGGGTTCGGTCTAATGAAACATAATGGATTTGAATATCTTGACGGGTTGTTATATGCAAGTTTCCGTTTGAATATTCGTCCGATACTTTTGCGATACGACGCAATTGCTTTGCTGTACACTTCCCATATGGAATTTTGATACGCACCATTTGTACACCCTCTTGGCGTTGTCCATAAACGCCACGCGCCAGGCGAAGGCTACGAAATTTCTCCTCGTCCATTTTTCCTTCTTTGAAGGCAAAAATCTTGCGCTCCAGTTCTAGGATATCCTGCTCAACAATGGGGTCTTCTATTTCTGTTCTAAAACTTCTCATGCGGTTTCTATAAAGCCTACACCAGCGGTGTTAAAGGTTTGTGGATCGATTAAAATAAAGGCACCTAATGCGGGATTGTCGCTATAAGATTTACTGCTAATGGGCTGTGCCAATGCTAGCGCTCCTTTTCCAATATCGTTGAGCTTTAACTGATTTGCCTGACGGTGTTCCAATACCTCTAAATCCATTTTTGAACGCACGCCTTTCACCTTTACCAAACTGCGCTGTACACCCTGTTGTAACCAGTATTTATTCCCTGACGACAGGGGCGTATCTTGCATCCAACAAAATGTTGCGCTTAGGTTTTTGCCTTGCGCTACCGTTGCATTTTCGGAGAGTATGCTATCGCCTCTTGAAGCATCAATTTCATCTACCAAAAGGATAGTGCCATTTTCGCCGGCGTGGAGGTGCTCCACGTTTTCGCCGTATTTTTCTATGGTTTTTATATAGCTTTTTCTGCCCGAGGGATGGATGCTTATAGCATCGCCAACGGCAAAACTTCCCGATCGGACGTTGCCAGCAAAACCTCGGTAGTCGTGCAATTCTTCGCGTTTTGGTCGAATCACGTATTGAATTTGAAAGGCTGCATCGTGCGATTGATTCTTCTCAATAGGCAAGGCTTCAATAAGCTGTAACAACGGTGCTCCTTTGTGCCACGCTAACTTTTCAGAGGGCACAACAATATTTACGTTGTACAATGCCGATACCGGAGTGAAGTGATAGGCTACACCCTCTTGCCCATGTTTTTCTACAAGTGCCAAAAGGGAGGATTTAATTTCCTCAAAAACAGCTTGATCATAGTCCACTAAGTCCATCTTATTCACCGCAAAAATGATGTGCTTTATGCCCAAAAGCTGTGTAATAAAAAAGTGACGTTTGGTTTGTTCAATGACCCCTTTTCTGGCATCCAACAGGATGATGCTCGCTTGTGCAGTTGAGGTTCCTGTAACCATGTTTCGGGTATATTCCACGTGTCCAGGCGAGTCGGCAATAATAAACCTTCGTTTGGGGGTTGAAAAGAAAATATGCGACACATCAATGGTGATGCCTTGCTCACGCTCGGTTAGCAAACCGTCTGTGGCTAGCGATAGGTCTAAATAGTCAAACCCTTTTGCAGCACTTCTTTCTTCTATATGTTCAATTTGGTCGGTTTTCAACGCTCCTGTTTCGTACAATAGCCTCCCGATTAAGGTGCTTTTGCCGTCGTCGACACTTCCTGCGGTTGCAATTTTGATTAGTTCCATCTTAAAAATACCCTACTTTTTTTCGTTCTTCCATAGCTCCTTCCGATCGCTTGTCGTCCATACGTGCGCCACGCTCCGAGAAATCTGAGCCCCCAATTTCATCGATAATATCATCCAGCGCAGTAGCTTCTGATAATACAGCTGCTGTACAACTCATATCGCCAACGGTTCTAAAGCGTACCGAGGCAACTTGGCGTTTATCGTTTTCTGCCACTTGAACATAGTCTGAAACGGGCATCCATTGATTATCTCTTAAAAACACCTCGCGCTCGTGTGCATAATAAATGGAAGGAATCTCCAATTGTTCCTGACGGATATAGTCCCAAACGTCCAATTCTGTCCAATTGCTTATGGGGAACACACGTACATTTTCGCCGTTATGAATCATGCCGTTTAGCATATCGAACAATTCAGGGCGTTGCAGTTTTTCGTTCCACTGCCCAAAATCATCTCGCACCGAAAACACACGTTCTTTGGCACGAGCCTTTTCTTCATCTCGACGTGCACCGCCCATACAAGCATCAAACTTATATTTTTCAATGGTGTTCAACAGGGTAGTGGTTTGCAAACTGTTTCGACTGGCGTGTCGTCCTTTTTCCTCAATTACATTTCCGGCATCAATATCGTCTTGCACACTCCCCACAATAAGTCGTAGACCATGCTCGGCAACAAGCTTATCGCGCAGCTCAATGGTTTCAGGGAAATTATGCCCAGTGTCGATGTGCACCAACGGAAAGGGTATGGCAGCAGGTGCAAAGGCTTTACGCGCCAAATGCAAAAGGGTTATGGAATCTTTCCCCCCCGAAAACAGCAAACACGGATTGTTAAACTGTCCAGCTACTTCTCTGATAATGTATATAGATTCTTCTTCTAATTGTTTTAGGATACTCATGATTTTATACTATGTAGTCCACATTCTTTTTTACTGGTTTCCCACCACCAACGTCCGGCACGGATGTCCTCTCCATCTTCTATGGCGCGTGTGCATGGAGCACACCCAATGCTCACAAAGCCTTTGGCGTGCAGTTTGTTTTGCGGTACGTTGTATTGGTTCAAATACGCTGTTACATCGTCTAACGACCAATGCAGTAAGGGGTTGAATTTTAGGATGTCAAAAGCGTTATCATAGCTGAAAAAATTAAGGTCAGCTCTGTTTTGGGATTGGCTTTGGCGCAATCCAGTAACCCAAACGTCTTTGCCTGCTAAGGCGCGTTTTAGCGGCTCAATTTTTCGAATACCACAGCATTCTTTTCTGTTTTCTACAGACTCGTAAAAGCTGTTTGGGCCTTTTGCAGTAACTAAGTTTTCAATGTCAGCAGTGTTCGGTGCAAATACCTGAATGGGCGTTTTAAATTTTCGTTGGGTGATGTCCAAAACATCATAAGTTTCTTGAAACAACCGCCCCGTGTCTAGGGTAAATATTTCAATAGGCAGTTTGTTTGTGGCAATGTGGTGCGTAATTACTTGGTCTTCTTGCCCTAAAGAGGTGGAAAAAGCAATGCTTCCCAATTCTTGGTTGTGTAAAAAATCAAAAAGCGCATTCAAATCTGTCAATGCGCCTAGTGTACTGTTAAGTTTATCTGCTAACGCTTGACTCATTTTTTTC
>JBMYLU010000013.1:0-10257 GCA_049596595.1 Flavobacteriaceae bacterium
CTAAAGAATCTAGTTGTGAGAATCTTATTCCGCTTGAAAAAAGACTATGCATGGCTATGGGTTTGTCTTTAAATTGAGGACGTTGTTGTAATTCATGTCTTAGGGTGCGAAGCAAACTGCGAATGGAAACAATAGCTACAAAGACCGCATAAACATCGATTAGGGCACGTAACCAATTTTCGATATCCGTATTGCCATTTGCCCACAACCCAACCATTGCACCTAAGAAAAAATAGGGTACAAATCGGGAAATATTTTTTGGAAATTTATTTTCTATCAGTGTGTCGTCTATTGTTGTTTTAGTGGAGGCTGCAATACGATGAAAAAGCGCAACCATCAAAAAACGTGTAATCACACGAAGCAACCACGAAGCCGAAAGTAGGATAACAGAAAATATAGCAAAATCGGTCCACCATGCTAATTTTGATGACCATCCCAGGTCTACCAAGAAGTCGTATAGTATATGCATAAGGCGAAATTAGTTAAATATGCGCTATAAATAGTATATTTAACAGTCCAAAAAAAATACCCGCACCTAAAATAGTGCGGGCATCAAAACAATAACCAATAAAAATGTTACGACATTATACTTTCATTTACCACGAATCGTGCCAAAGTCGAATTTTATCAATTTTTAAGTGTTTTTTGTTCCTTGCTTGCTGTTTATATGGATTCAAAAGTATGGCTCAAAATCAAGAGACTTTCGAAATTAAAATTGATCATATTGAATATATTGACGGAGAAACGGAGCAGCTAACATATGTAAACTCAAGAAGCGCTGTAAAGGAGCTAAGGCTCTCTCGAAATTATAATCACGTATTTATAGAACTAGAAAAAGACCCAAACATACAGTATGCCTATAAAGTAACGGGTGAAGCTGGCTTAGCCAATTGGAAAAATACCACAAACGAAATTCATTTGGTTGGACTGAGTCGAGGCGCTCATCAGTTGTGTATTCGCGGAGAACGCAATGGCACTTTTTCAGAGCTTCAACAAATCAAAATTTTTGTCACCACACCGTTTTATTTACGCTGGTGGTTTATTTCACTGATAATCATTGTCGTAGTAGGGGTGTTTTATTTGTTTTTGGTTTTAGAGGCCAAACTTTTAAAAGAGCGCAGAGATCGTAACTTACAGGTCTCCAACCTTGAGGCAAAAGCATACCGCGCACAAATGAATCCACATTTTATTTTTAATGCGCTAAATGGAATGCAATCTGCTATGGTTTTGGGCGGCGAGGAGGAGTTTAACAAATACATTACGTCGTTTTCAAAACTCTTACGCGATACCATTGAAATGAGTAGCGTAGATAAAATTTCTGTTGTTGACGAAGTGGCTTACATCACCAATTATGTCAAATTGCAGGGACACCGTCTTGAGGAAAAAATAGATTTGGAATTTAACATTGACCCCGAAATTGATCAAAACGAAGTGTATTTGCCCTGTATGATGCTACAGCCCATTGTGGAAAATTCCATTGTTCATGGTATTGTCCCCAAAAAGGGAAAGGGAAAAATTAAGATTGATTTGGTGCGGGAAGATGAAATGCTAAAAATTAGTGTTACCGACAACGGTATTGGCAGAAAAGCCGCTGCCAAACAAAAGGAAAAGTATGCCAAGCACAAGTCTTTTGCCACGCAAATTATGCGCGACCGCATTAATATTTTTAACTACTACAATGACCGTAAACTTACGTTTAGTATAGAGGACTTGTACCATGAAGACGGCAGTCCTGCCGGGACAAAAGATATTCTCTACGTGCCACTAGACCTTAAGACCCGTCATAAATAAGGGCATCATAGGCAAGGCACGTTTTGTAGCCTTTTTCTGCAAAATAAGCGGGGGTAGTGGCGTCGCCACATGCCAACACAAAATCGCCGCCCCAAGCGCCAAGGCTTTTTATAGCACCTTTATAATCCGAAAAAAGACGTTTTTGAACGGGAGTTGCTCCTAGCAAACCACCAACAAGTTCCTCGTGAGTTCGCATGAGTTCTTGAAAATATTCAACACTTTCGGCTGTGCTAAATGCTGCCGTTAGGCTACTGATTTCCGCCAGTTTGGATGGAGTTAAACGTTTGCGGTCAAATTGTGCCACCGCCTCTTGACTGTTTTGTTTTTGGTTTAAATGCACAAAAAACAAATGGTCTTTATAGTTGGGTGAAAAGTCAACTGGAATAATCGTGGGTTGTAAAGGATTCGTACGGACATAGTGTATGGCACCCTTGGCGGTTGCACACGCCACATCATAACCGCTACCGCCAAACACCTGTTGTTGAAGTTGATATGGATTTACGTTTCCCCACTGTGCCAATAACGAATTGAGCGTAGCGGAACTTCCTAGCCCCCAATCTCTGTTAAAATCGAGCGTAGTCACAAACGAAAACCCACTTGAGCTTGTAAAAGCATTTGAATTTTGGGTTGCGATTTCCAAAAACAACTCTTGCAACCTATTTCCAATAGCATCCTGTTGGCGCGGCATAAAAGTGGCTTTATTGAATTGGTTTTCATACCAAACAGCCCCTTTTTCGTCTATGCTTTTCCACCTAATTTCAGGGGTGTTAGAGGTGTTCACTTCTAGCCATTGTCCCAATTTGGTGGGCACAGCCAAGGCGGTTGCGCCACCCAATACGGCATATTCGGCGGTGAGCAACAATTTCCCGTGTGCAAAATACCTCATTCGGCACGAAGTTTTTCTAGGGCTTCCACCACCGCATGATGCGAAACGGTGTTCTTGATAAAATGTTTTACGATGGCTTTCTTTTCTGTTTCTGTTGCACCAAGTTGATTAAGGATATTGAGCAAATGCATTTTCATATGCCCTTGTTGAATGCCGGTCGTAACTAAACTTTTTACAGCAGCAAAATTTTGTGCTAAGCCTGCTACTGCAATAATTTGCATCAACTCTTCGGAATTTGGGAAGCCCATCAATTCATGACTCCACCGCACCAACGGGTGCAATTTCGTCAGTCCGCCCACAGTGCCAATTGCCAACGGAAGTGTTAACGAAAAATGGAAAACCCCTTCTTTAATTTCAGCTTTTGATAAGCTGCGGTATTGTCCGCTTTCAGCTGCATAGGCATGCACACCCGCAGCTACCGCCCTAAAATCGTTGCCACTGGCAATCACCACCGCATCAACGCCATTCATGATGCCTTTGTTGTGGGTTACGGCTCTGTAAGGTTCTAACTCGGCAATGCGCACCGCTTGCACAAACTTTTCGGCAAAGCGTTGACCCTCTTTTGGCGTAGCCATTAATGCGTCTACTGGGCATGAAACGGATGCCTTCACCAAGCAGTTAGGCACATGATTGGACAAGATGCTCATGACCACCTCTAGTTCTTTTTCCTCTTGCGAAAAAGCGTCGTACTCTAATGCCAATTCTTGAAGGGTAGCTGCCAATTGCTCCAAACACGAATTGATAAAATTCGCCCCCATAGCGTCTTTGGTATCAAAACGCACATCGAGTTGGAAATAACCCTCCAGCAAAGCAGTTTTATCGGCTAGGCTTAATGCCGTAATACCCCCACCACGTGTGCGCATTTTTTTGGTTATTTCATCTGTAGATTCGAGTAAAGTTGCTTTGTGTGTGTCAAAAAAGGTTTGGAGTTTGGCAGGAGTTCCTTCAAAAATAAAATGGACTTGCCCCACTTTTTCGGTGCCTAAAATTTCGGCAGTAAATCCGCCTTTGTCTGCCCAGAATTTCGCAGCATTAGAGGCGGCAGCTACCACCGAGCTTTCTTCGATTGCCATGGGGATGGTGAGCGTTTTGCCGTTAATGATAACATTAGGCGCTACGCCCAAGGGTAGGTAAAAATTGGCTACGGCATTTTCGATAAACTCATCGTGGAGGTTTTGCGTTTTGGGATCTGGGTGGGTGTAGGTTTCCAAAAGTTCGGTTGCCTGCTGTGGGTTTGTGAATTGCGCACTTATCCATTCGATTTTTTCGGCTTTGGTTTTTTTGGAAAACCCCGAAACCAATCCCTGTTGCCCAACGTTCTTTTTCATTTGGCAAAGATACGACTGTTGGGAGAATGGAATTTATACTTTTTTCTCTAACTGTTTTCTTAGAAAAGCCACTTCTTCTTTTAGGTGCGCAATTTGACTTTCGTATTGTGCTTTTAGGGTATCGGAAACAGAACACTGCCCGTTGGCTGTGGGGGTGTTTTCCCGAAACAGTAGGTTTTCATCAAATGCAAACAACTTTACAACGGGAACCTCTAGAATGGCGGTAATTTTTTGAGTATGGAAATTTTAATATCCACCTCGTTGTTTTCTAAGCGGCTGTACTGGCGCTGACTTATGTTGAGTGCTATGGCAACATACTGCTGCGAATACCCCTTTAGTTCACGGATTTTACGAATGTTTTGGGTTAAGTTCTTCATGGGAGATAAACGAATTTCATAAGTAGCTATATACCTATAAAAAAACAAAACATGTCTAAATAAGAAGTATAATGTCCATAATTAGACGTTTTTGCCCTTGCTTTTACCAAAAATTACCCTTCCATTTGGTCATATAAATTTTTTGTTTAACCCCAAATACACAAATCTTATGAAAAAGCTTAGCCTCAGGCAAAAATAGCTTTCGACCGAATGTTTGAATTTGCTTCTACCAAGCAAGAATCCAAAAAGGGTAAAAAAATAAAGAATATAGATTCCATAACTATTCAAGACGCTACATTCCGCTTTGCAGGAAGAAAACCACTTTTTTCTAAGATTTCGGTTTCAGTGAATTTTGGGTATTGTGGGCGAAAGCGGGTGCGGAAAAACCACTTTGGGAGCTGTGCTGCAAAAACACTATTTTTTGGAATCGGGAAAAATTCTCATCAATGACTCTATTTCTTTGGCAGAGATAAAAACCAGTTCGTGGAGAAAAAGAATTGGTGTTGTAGAACAAATGCCTTCGGTGTTTAATGGTACGCTTATTGATAACATTACGCTGGGCAGGCAAATTCATCCCGAAGAATTGGAATCCTTTCTAAAGAAGTATGATTTTGATAGTTGTTTTGCTCAATTTCCTGGTGGATATCCCACACCTCTTGGTGAGGAAGGCATAAATATCTCAGGAGGACAAAGACAACTTATGGCGTTTGCACGTGCGTTGTTAGGAAAACCAAAGGTTTTGATTTTGGATGAGGCAACGTCTGCCATGGATAAAAAAACGGAAGCATTTGTACTTGATCTTCTAGGGCAGTTAAAAAAAGAAATGATCATTCTTTTTATAACCCACAGAGAATACAGCCTTGGCAAAATAACGGATAATGTGCTTCGGTTTTAAGTATTAAATTTTATATCCCTCTAATGAAACATATGCCTATTTTTCTGATTCTTTTAGTATTAAATGCAAACCTCTTAAACGCCCAAGCCAATGATACAGAAGCGGCGTTGTATAATGTGGGTTTTGGTGCGGTTTTTAGCACTCTTGGTGCTGTTATAAACAAAAGCCCAGAGGAGCCTGTGGGCAAGGTTATCAAAAAAGCACTGTGGCAAGGAGCATTGGGAGGCTATGTAACTTTTGAGAGTAAACGCCTGTTGCGAGAAGCCCAACGGCATCAAAAATGGGAATACGTTTGGGGTGCCAAATTGGTTAATGCTGCAGGTACTTCCATAAAGGAAAATGCCGCACTAAATAATGACTTTTGGGAAAAATGGCATATCAATTTTGGATTTAACCGCATAGAATTTACTACCCAAGATAAATTAAAAGTACGCTATCGGCTACTCCCCGTGGCGTTGATCTATACTGCAGATGCGTTTTTTAGATATGACTTTGATTTTAAGCAATCCTTTAGAACTGGTGAATTTGTTTTTTCATATGACGCTAATCAAAAGGGGAGTATTGCATTTGCGGGAGCTGGAATCATAGTTTATGATCGTTCATTCCTTACAGATTTTACTAGTCAAAGTGATATATTTAAGTCTGCTGCCCATGAAATTATACACTTATATCAATCCAATGATTTTTCTGTATTTAATACGTTTATTTACAAACCCATGGAACGTTGGTCTAAACAGCAAAAAACGGTCAAATGGATAAACACATACCTCTATCCTGAGTACCATTATCTTATCTTGCGTCCGGCATATTTGTTAGAAGAAGCACGTGCCAAAGCGTATTACGACAACTTTTTCGAACACGAGGCAGGATATTATTCGGATGGATTGCATTAAATACCTCATTCCCCCAAAAATCCTATATTTACCCTTCAACAACTTTTCTGTATGGAAGCACAATTCGGCGGTTCTGCGCTTAATCAACGTACGATTCTTAGCCATCCCATTGGCTTATTTGTTTTGTTTTTTACCGAAATGTGGGAGCGCTTTAGCTACTATGGCATGCGCGCCATTTTGGTGTTGTTCCTAACCTCTTCGCTTATGAACGATGGCTGGGCTTGGTCAAACGAAGACGCTTTGGAATTGTATGCTATGTATACAGGTTTGGTCTATCTGACCCCAATTTTAGGCGGTTTTTTGGCAGATAAATTTTTTGGATATCGAAACGCCACCGCCTTAGGTGCGCTTATCATGACGTTAGGTCATGCTTCCATGGCTTTGGAAACGTTTACACATTCCTTTTTTTACATTGGGCTAGTGATGCTCATTGTTGGAAATGGATTTTTTAAGCCTAATATTTCTTCAATTGTCGGACAGCTTTATAAAGACGGCGATAAACGCAAAGACGGCGGCTATACCATTTTTTATATGGGAATCAATGCTGGTGCATTCTTAGGCATTTTATTGTGCGGCTATATCGGCGAAAAAGTAGGGTGGCATCTAGGTTTTGGACTAGCAGGTATTTTTATGTTTTTGGGGATGCTCCAGTTTTGGTTTGCTCAAAAGATATTTGGCACCATTGGATTGCCGCCAAAACAGTTAGCAGCAGCTAATACTACTAAAGAAACCACAAAACCAACGAGTGGTTTTACTAAAATCGAAGTGGATAGAATTTCGGTTATAGTGGTATTTTCTATTTTCACTATTTTCTTTTGGTGGGCGTTTGAGCAAGCAGGAGGTTCAATGACCATTTTTGCTAGAGATTTTACCCAGCGCACACTTGTTGGCGATGCATCTACCATTTTTAAGGTAGCCAATACCATTATTACCCTAGTGCCTATGGGGATTCTTACCCTTGTTTTGTATGGGTTATTTCGTAAAATGATGGGTAATTTTTTGCTTTCTAATGTATTTCTTGGAGTAAGTTTTGTCATTATTTGGGGCATTGTTATTTGGATGATTAACCGTGAGTTTGGAGCAACTGCAACCGAAATTCCAGCGTCTTGGTTCTCAGTATTGAATTCCTTGTACATTATTTTACTGGCACCCTTGTTTTCTAAAATATGGGCATCGAAACTAAACCCTAGCGGACCGATTAAGTTTGCCATAGGGCTGATACTTTTAGGCACAGGATTTGCCTTTTTGGCATTTGGTGCTTGGGAAATCCCTCAGGGTGCAGAAACGGCTGGTGTGAGTATTGTTTGGTTGATTTTAGCTTATTTGTTTCACACTATGGGTGAACTTTGCGTTTCACCCGTTGGGCTATCGTATGTGAGTAAACTGGCACCGCTTAAATTGGTAGGTCTTATGTTTGGTTTTTGGTTTGTATGTAGTGCTGCTGCCAATTACTTAGGGGGAAAAACGGGAAGTTATATTGATAAAATATCTGAAGCCTATGGACTTTCTAACTTCTTTTTAATTTTCTTTGCCATTCCCGTTTTGGCAGGAATATTGATGATATTACTAAAACCTATCCTAATTCGAAAAATGCATGGAATTCATTAGAAAAAGTATACTAGCCTTCGTATTGCTTATTGGCATTGGAGCAAGTGCCCAAGTAAAATGGTATACCTTCGAAGAAGCTTTGGCAGCTCAAAAAACAGCACCACGCCCCATTATGCTAGATGCCTATACGGTTTGGTGTGGTCCGTGCAAACTGTTGGACAAAAACACCTTTGGGAATAGTGATGTGAGCCATTATTTAAACGAACATTACTACCCCGTCAAATTCAATGCCGAGGGCAACGAAAAGGTTACCTTTCAAGGAAAAATCTATGACAATCCAAACTACGATCCAAAGCGTTCCAAAACCCGAAACGGGACGCATAGCTTTACTCGTTTTTTAGGTGTTTCTGGCTATCCCACTTTGGTCTTTTTTGATGAAAAAGGAAATTTTATCACTCCTGTTGTGGGCTATTTAAACCCTATGCAGATTGAGATTTACCTAAAGCTTATTTACAAGCAAGACTACAAAAACATTAAGTCTCAAGAAGATTTTACGGCGTATATCAAAAATTTTGAGCATCAGTTTAAAGGGTAGGCTCCGTCTTTTTCCGTAGCGTGAAAACGGATGTTTTTCTCCGCACAGGTTTTTTCCCAACGCCTAATAAATGATGGATAATTACTCCCGTCTGCAATAATTAGTTCTGGTTGAATGCTGTCAATAAGCGCTTCCAAATGAATCTTTGGGCTTTGCCGTAGCAACACCGTTTCTACGGGTTCAATTCCTCGATATATTCCCAAACGGTCTACCACAAGTACATTTTGATAGGTGTGTTGTAGCGGCTTATATTCAATACTGTCAAGTCGGTAATGCTGCTGAAATTGTTGTGCCAGGCGTGTTATTTTTTCGGATTTATGAGGTGTAAAAACCCTAAGCGTATTTTCGTGCACAGCCACAAGCATCGAATTTTTATAGGCATGCACTACCCATGCTTTTGGCGACGAATACCAATCCAAATAAAATTGCCCATGCAATAGGATACTCACCACACCCAACACCATCGCTTTTTGTTTTTTGGGACGTTGTAGAAAATAAAATAGCAAAACAACTACCGCGCCCAAAAGCACAGCATCGGATACCCGAAACGGAATTTGTTCGATAAAAAAGGTTTCCCAGTGGGCAATCCATTCCACTACCCATTGATAGCCTTTAAAAACATAATCCATAACATTTAAAACCCCATATATTGACGAAAAAAAACTGACGACAATACATCCAATTCCCATCAGAAGAATAATCCCAAGAAAAGGCACGAGCATCAAATTGCTTATCCAAAACAACATTGGAAACTGATGAAAATAGTACAAGCTCAACGGCAATACTGAGAGTTGGGCGATACACCCTAGCCCCATTAGTGACGTGAAATAACGCACAAAACGATTCGTTTTGGCAAATAGGTATTGCCAATGGGGCATCATCCATACAATGCCAAAAACCGCTGAATAGCTTAGTTGAAATCCTACATCAAAAAGCAGTTGTGGCTGAGCAACGAGCAGCACAATGCAACTTACCCAAACCCCTTGGATACCGGCATTTTTTCTTCTTAGCGCAAGTCCCACTTGTAAAAAGGAAAACATGGTAACTGCCCGCACCACCGAGGGCGACCCGCCTGTAATGAGCGCAAAGCACCACAACAAAACGACTGGGAGTATCGCAGCCAAAACCCTTCCGTATGGGATGTGCTTTAGGGGGGCTGCCAAAAACCGTAACAGCATCAAAATAATACCTACATGTAGCCCCGAAATGGCAAGTAAATGCATGGCGCCAGCACGTTTGTACTGCCTTATGCGTTCTTCAGTCAAATCGGTTTTATTCCCCAAAACCAAAGCCATGACTAGGGCTTTGCTATCGGTGCTTAAGGGAGTTTTTTGCAGTTGCTGGGTTAATCTTTGTGCGCCCATCGCCGTGTACTGGATGTTGCTGAAAGTGGAATAAATTCAGGTGTTACAGGGGATAGTTTTCTTAAAACCCCTTTTCGGCGCATATACGTTCTAAAATCAAAGTCAATGGGATTTTTGGGCGGGGCTATAGGCGCAAGGGTTCCGTAAACCAAAAAGCGGTCGCCAACACTAAACACCCTTTCCAAATCGGTTTGGAGTAGAACCCATTCGTCGAAGGATGTTTTTATGATATACTGATGCCCAAAAGAGTTAGTGTTGAGCGTTTTGCTAATCGTAATTTCATGGAGGTTTGACGAAGACGTTGAGGCGTTTTCGGGAGGCATATACCGCATCGTTCCCAAAATCAAAAAGCAAGCTGACGTGGCTACCCAAAACAAATAGTACCACCTTTTAACATGACTTATGCCAAGCACAGCGGCACATAATATCAAATACAGAAAATGAGGCTGAACACCTACTTCGCGCAAAAGAATGCCCGCACCAAAAGCAAGCGTTATTACAGCAATAGGAGCACTAGGATGAGGCATGCTCCAAGGTACAATTTTATTTTTTGAGGAGCCTTCGGGTTTGTGCGTATGCC
>JBMYLU010000014.1:0-9759 GCA_049596595.1 Flavobacteriaceae bacterium
GAAAAAGATGCCAATGGACCTCCTGTGGGCTACCCCGTGAATATTGAACTCAAAGGAAAAGACTACGACGAGTTGATTCAAGTTGCCAACGATGTACGCACTTTTATCATTAAAGAAAATATTCCTGGAATTGAGGAACTCAAGGTAGATGTAAACCGCAACAAGCCCGGAATGGAGGTTGTGGTAGATAGGCGAAAAGCTGGTAGCTTGGGGGTTAGCGCGGGACAGGTTGGATTTCAGTTACGCCGTGCGTTATTTGGTGAAAAGGCAGGTGTTTTCAAAAAAGACGGAGAGGATTACGACATCAATGTCCGTTTTCAAGAAGGGGATCGATACAACCCCTCTGCGCTCTTTAATCAGAATATTACCTTCCGCGACATGGCTTCGGGACGTATCAAAAACATACCTGTTTCGGCAGTGGTAAAAACCAAAAACGTAGCAGGCTACAGTGCCATAAAGCACAAAAACTTACATCGTGTGGTCACTGTGTATTCTGCCATTTTACCCGGATACAACGCCAACGAGATTGTGGCGCAAATCCAAACGCAAATGCAAGGTTTTGAAATGCCTGATGGCATTACGTATGCCTTTACAGGTGAAATCGCTGAGCAAGAAGAAAATATGCGGTTTCTATCCAGTGCATTGGGTTTTGCCATATTGCTCATTATGCTCTTGTTAGTGTTTCAATTCAATTCGGTAAGCAAGCCGCTTATCATTTTGTTTTCGATTTTTATGAGCTTCACTGGGGTAATGCTCGGACTGGTCTTTTTCAACATGACCTTTGTGATTATCATGACTATGATGGGTATCATTTCTCTTGCTGGAATTGTGGTAAATAACAGTGTGGTACTTCTCGATTATACCCAGCTATTGTTGGATAGAAAAAGAGAAGAGCTCCATATTACGAGCGAAGATTTACTCCCCAAAAAAGATATTTTTGACGCCATCGTTACAGGTGGAAAAGCACGTCTACGCCCTGTATTGCTAACGGCAATTACAACAGTACTTGGACTAATTCCGCTAGCCATAGGATTAAACATCAATTTCTTTAGTCTATTTGCTACGGGCAATCCACAACTGTATTTTGGTGGGGAAAATGTGATTTTCTGGGGACCACTTGCATGGACTGTTATTTTTGGGTTAACCTTTGCAACGTTTTTGACGTTGATAATTGTACCCGTCACATTTTACCTCAGTAAAAGGAGTGCTATTCGGTTTAAGAAATGGCGCGGGAATAAAAGCTAATTTGCTGCTGTAGCTTCAGCTAAAGACTCCCAGTAGGATACATTTTGGATACGGTTTTCACGGTAGTTGACCTGAGCTATTTGCCCATCAACCCAAAAAAGCCAAGTGCCTACTTTTTTACCGTTTTCATATTCTCCAACAGCAACGGATTTTCCTTCTGCATCAAAAGAACGCCATACGCCATGGTTTTTTCCATGAAGCTGATGCCCTTGCTGTTCTACCGTTCCGTTATCATGAAATGTCGTAATTTTTAGGGTGTTATTGGTTTTAATAACTTCTTTTTCTTGTGCTAAAAGAAGTGTGCTTGAAACAAGCGCGAATGCTAAAAATAGTGTCTTCATAATCCCTAATTTTTTGTCTGTTAGACGATTTGTTTATGCAAATATACAAAAAATTTACATTTACTTAACATTAAATTAACATTATGTGTGAAAACAAGGGGTGTTTCAGAGAATAATCCCCTGCTATTTAACGCCACAAGTAATGAAGAAGTCCCTATTTTTGGAAAAATTATTGACATGTACAGAAGTCATCATTGCGGCGCACTTTCAGCAGCGCATATTGGAACTGAAGTTCAACTAGCAGGGTGGGTTGCTAAAACCCGTGATAAAGGCTTTGTACTGTGGATAGATTTACGTGACCGCTATGGCATTACACAACTCGTTATGGACGAGGAGCGTTCACAACCAAAACTTCTTGAAGTAGCACGCAGTTTGAGCAGGGAAGCTGTTGTTCAAATTTCGGGAACTGTATTGGAGCGTGAAGCCAAAAACCCCAACATGCCCACTGGTGAAATTGAGGTTTTGGTCAATGATATCACTGTTTTAAACACCGCACAAACACCTCCGTTTACCATTGAAGACAACACAGATGGCGGAGAAGATTTACGCATGAAATACCGCTACTTGGATATTCGTAGAAAGCCCGTTCAACAAAGCTTATTGTTCCGTTCTAAAGTGGCACTTTTGGTTCGCAACTTTTTGGCAAAACACGAATTTGTAGAGGTAGAAACGCCTTATCTCATCAAATCTACCCCCGAAGGAGCACGAGATTTTGTGGTCCCCTCACGCATGAACGAGGGGCAATTCTATGCCCTACCCCAATCGCCACAAACCTTTAAGCAGTTGCTTATGGTGGGCGGTATGGATAAATATTTCCAATTGGTAAAATGCTTTAGAGACGAGGACCTTCGTGCCGACCGCCAACCCGAATTCACGCAAATAGACTGTGAGTTGTCTTTTGTGCACCAAAAAGATATTATGGCATGTTTTGAGGAATTGGTGTCTCACCTACTGCACAAAATTCACGGCATAGCCCCAAAACCCTTTCCTGTGATTTCATACGAAGACGCGATGAAAACCTACGGCAACGACAAGCCCGATATTCGCTTTGGAATGACCTTTTGCGAATTAAACGAACAGGCACAAAACAAAGGCTTTCAGGTTTTTGATGCGCAAGAATTGGTGGTGGGCATTGCTGTTCCGGGTGCTGCCAACTGGTCTAGAAAACAAATCGATACATGGATCAACTGGGTTAAGCGTCCACAAATTGGTGCCAATGGATTGGTTTGGGTCAAATGCAACGAGGACGGTACATTCAAGTCGTCGGTTGATAAGTTTTTTGATAGCGATGCGCTAAAACAATGGGCAGATGCTTCTGGTGCCAAAGCTGGCGATTTACTACTAGTAATGGCAGGAAATGCAAACCAAACCCGAACACAGCTTAGTGCCTTACGCATGGCACTTGCCGAAGAACTTGGACTCAGAAATCCTAATGAATTTGCACCCCTATGGGTGGTTGATTTTCCGCTCTTTGAACAAGACGCCGAAACTGGGGCACTTCACGCCATGCACCATCCGTTTACGGCACCCAAACCCGAACACCTTGACCAACTGCAAAACAACCCTACCTCGGTAGTGGCACAGGCATACGACTTGGTGCTAAACGGAAACGAAATTGGCGGGGGCTCTATTCGTATTCACGATAGACCTACCCAAGAAAAAATGCTTTCATTGTTAGGCTTTTCTGAAGAAGAAGCAAAAGCGCAATTTGGATTTTTGATGGATGCCTTTACCTACGGTGCACCTCCACACGGGGGAATTGCCTTAGGCTTTGACCGATTAGTTGCCATTTTGGACGGTAAGGAAACCATTCGGGATTATATTGCTTTCCCTAAAAACAACAGTGGGCGTGATGTAATGATTGATGCGCCTGCACCTTTAGATGCAGAACAACTCGGAGAATTATCACTAAAAGTTACCCCTAAACCCGAATAGTATGAAGTGGTTTCTGCGCATTTTCTTTGTGTTGATTTTGGTGAATATACTTGTGGGGTATGTTATAAGACAAACCGACATTCCTATGGGTGAAAAGTGGATTGGCTTTTCGGTTGCTGCTGGCTTTTTTGTGTATATGCCCATTTTCTTAGTCTATCGTTGGAGAGGAAAACGCCTACAAGATTATACGCTTTCTCCAGAGAACCTGAAAAAGATGAAGGAGACACTCGACCCGCCAACTCGGCGAAAAAAGAAAGAATAAGAACACTTTTAGGGTAATTCGGCATGCTCAGTACCCAAAAGCGCTATTTACGTTTTTTTTTAAAAAACTGCTGCAAAAGCGCTGCTGCTTCATCCGCGCAGATGCCTTCAACAACTTCCGTTTTTGGATGTAATGGGGTGCTGTTTTGGCGATAACCCCGTTTGGGGTCTGCAGCAGCAAAAACCACTCTAGAAATCTGACTCCAATACAAGGCACCAGCACACATACTGCACGGCTCTAGAGTAACATAGAGTGTACAATCGTGTAAATACTTTCCACCAATGGCATTAGCTGCAGCGGTAATAGCTTGCATTTCGGCATGGGCAGTAACATCGGTAAGGGCTTCCGTAAGGTTATGTGCACGAGCAATGATGCTGTTGTTGGCAACAACTACGGCCCCCACAGGAACTTCTCCTTTTTCAAAAGCAACTTGTGCCTCAACAAGGGCTTTTTTCATGTAAAATCCATCATCCCAATCCTGTTCCATTATGCCATTTTTTGATACCACTCCAAGGCTTTTCCGTCGGTAAGACTAGCCACATAGCTGCTTACGTTCAACAACAACCCGTAAGTGTCTTTTTGTGGCAATACTAGAGTATCGGGAAGACACTGCAACGCAAGCGCATCAAATGCCGAGGCCTTACCTTCACGGTGGCGAATAGCAGCACCTACAAAAACATCCAACAAGCGATGAATGACTTGATAGCCTTTTAGTTCTTTTTCGATAACCTCTTGCGCCTGGTAAATATTCCGAACACTCAAATCTATAATATCCTTTATTTGCGCTTTGTAATGGCTTTTGTCTGTTAACGAAACGTCAAAAGTGCCCTTTAATATGTCAGCCTCGTGATCCATAAAAATGGATGCGGCTTCTTGAATAAGCGTGCTAATAGACAAGGCTCTCAAATAAGCCAAACGGTCTTTTTTGGTGGTTAGCGTTTGGTATTTTTTGCTATTGATATTGCCTTTTACCAAACTGATAAGATACTCCAAAGCATAATCTTCGGATATCCATCCCAAATTAATACCGTCTTCAAAGTCAATAAGGGTGTAGCAAATATCGTCTGCTGCCTCAACCAAAAACGCCAACGGATGGCGTAATATCTTTTTATCTTGAACGAGCCCCAATTCTTGGGCAACAGCGTTATAGTCGGTTTGTTGTGCTTGAAAAAAGCCAAACTTTTTGTCTGCCACATGTGTTGTGGGGCGGTGCGGCAGCGATGCTTTGGGGTATTTGGTAAATGCTCCCAAGGTAGCATAGCTTAGGCGCAACCCCCCGGGAATACCTGGTCGGGATTCCATCAAAATTTTAAGTCCATTGGCATTGCCTTCAAAATTAGTGAGGTCGTGGTATTGGGCATCGGAAAGTTGGGAACCGTATTGTGCGCCTGCACCATGCGCAAAATAATCGCCTATGGCTTGTTCGCCACTGTGTCCAAAAGGCGGATTACCAATGTCGTGTGCCAAAGATGCAGCTGCCACGATAGCACCAAAATCGTTGGGGGTATAGCCAGCGACAGCCAACTCGGGATATTTTGCTAATAACTGCTGCCCTACCAATCGCCCTAAACTTCTGCCCACTACTGAAACCTCGAGGGAGTGCGTGAGTCGGGTGTGCACAAAATCGGTTTTTGAAAACGGAATCACTTGTGTTTTGTCTTGCAGGTTTCTGAAGGCTGCAGAGAAAATGACCCGGTCATAATCTACCTCAAAACCACTTCGTGTAGGGTCTTGTTCGGCACGTAATCGTTTTTGGTTGTCGCCATAGCGACGCAGTGATAAAAGTTGGTCCCATTGCATGCGTGCAATTTAGATAAGTTCGCTTAACTGCCCAAAATAAAACGCCTTAACAATTTCGAAACATAAAAAGTAATTTTTAATAACATCCGATTAACACAAAGTACACAATGCCCCCCTAGGTTTGCAACAAATAATTAAAAACCTAAAAATGAAATTAAACTATATAAGTCTTATAATGCTCGGTCTTGTATTAAGTTTTTCAGCTTGTACTAAAGACGATGATAAAGATAATGGGGGGCAACCAACAGATCCATATACATTATCTGGAAACATTACAGAAAACAAAACGCTCACTGCCGGAAACATCTGGAAACTTCAAGGGCGCGTTTCTGTAACCAATGGGGCTACACTTACTATTGAGGCAGGAACTGTTATTAAAGCTGTTGCTGGTACTGGTGCAGACGCATCTACGCTTATCATTGCACGTGGTGCTAAACTAATCGCTCAAGGAACTGCAAGTAAGCCTATTGTAATGACTTCTGCTTCTGATAACATTCAAGCAGACGGAACATATCCAAGCTCTGGACCTGCTCTTGGAGTAGATACAAGAGGTTTGTGGGGAGGACTACTTATTTTAGGAAACGCTCCTTGTTCTTTTAAAAACGATGTAACTGAATTGCAAATTGAGGGCATTCCAACTTCTGATACAAATGGTCTTTATGGAGGTTCTATTGCAGCAGATAACTCTGGTACTATAACATATCTTTCTATCCGTCACGGTGGTGCAGAAATTGGTGAAGGAAACGAAATCAACGGCCTTACTTTAGGTGGTGTTGGATCAGGAACAACCATCAGCAATATTGAAGTAATTGCAAACGTAGACGACGGAATCGAATTTTTTGGTGGTACTGTAAATGCTTCAAACCTATTGGTTTGGGGACAAGGAGATGACGGAATCGACATCGACCAAGCTTATGCAGGTACAATTACTAATGCCATGGTGGTTTTAACTGAAGCTTCTGACCATGCCTTTGAAATCGACGGTCCTGAAGGAAGTGCCGCAGGTAGTTTTGTGATTGATGGAGCTACTATTGTTGGAGCTACTGATGATTGCGATGCTACTGGTGTAGACGGTGAGATGGCTGACTACAGAAAAGCTGCTACCGGAACTACTAAAAACATTTACGTGCTTGATTTTGAAAGCGGTAAAGATGTAGAGTTGGATAATGCAGCAGATGCTGCTTCCTACTCAGCTGGCACATTAACTTTTGTAAATTGGGATATTCAATATCCTAAAGCAGATGACGGTACAGTGTGTGCAGGGGAAACCGTTGATAAAATCTTTGATGAACACAAGACTAGCAATAGTACATTTGAAGCAGATGCTTCTGGATGGGCAGAAATTGTAACTGCTAAAAAAGCAGATGCTGGTGCTGACGAAAGTAAATTTGCTTGGACATTCTATAAAAGATAAGAAACGTAATAAACTAATTTAAAGTTATTGCCTGACAGTTATAGTTATAGCTGTCAGGCATTACTTGTAAAAAGACTTATGAGAAACTTCATTTTTATTTTAACCCTTTTTGTTGGATTTTTAGGGGCTGCACAAACCACTATTTCAGGTATTGTGATAGACGGAGAGTTTAACGAACCCTTACCCTTTGCAAGTGTATTGGTTCGTGAAACGGGAAGTGGAACAACTACAGATTTTGATGGTGCCTTTAGTATTGATGTTACTAGTGGAGCCTATACCTTAGTTTTTTCATTTGTAGGGTATCAAACACAAGAAATCAGTAATGTCGATGCTGCTACAGGAAACGTTGAACTTACTGTAACCTTAGAGCCTGCTACTCAAGGTCTGGAAGAGGTTGTCGTTAGCGTAAGTGCAACCCGAAACACAGAGCAGTCTGTATTGTCGTACCAAAAGAAAGCCGCAAGTCTTCTTGATGGGATTTCATCGCAATCTTTTAAAAAATCAGGGGCGGGAGATATCGCTTCTGCCATAAAAAGTGTACCTGGAGTTTCTGTTCAGGGAGGGAAATACGTGTATGTTCGCGGATTAGGTGATAGGTATACAAAATCAATATTAAATGGTGTGGATATTCCCGGTCTTGACCCTGATCGCAATACCATTCAAATGGATTTGTTCCCAACAAGCATTTTATCAAATGTAATTGTGATAAAATCCTCTACGGCAGAGCTTCCTGCCGATTTTACTGGAGCAACGGTAGACATTGAAACCAAAGATGTTCCCAATTCCAAACAACAGTCTATTTCTGTTAGTGCCGAATACAACCCAGATATGCACTTTAATCCAAATTATCTAACTTATGAAGGGAGCAGTACAGACTTTTTAGGTTTTGACGATGGCACAAGAAACTTGCCAACAAAGGCTTCAATTCTTGGGAGTAGCTATGACCCAAGATTTGGTGTTACCTTAGAAAATGCTACTAAAATTACTGATCTTACAAAATCTTTTGACCCCACTTTAGCAGGCACAAGGCAGTCTAGCGGTATGAATTACAGTTTTGGTTATGCCTCAGCAAATGCTTACGATGTGGGAACTTCCGGAAACCGAATAGGTGTGCTGGGAGCATTATCTTATAAAAACTCAACAAATTACTATGATGATGTACAAAACAACATCCTCAACACTAATCAGGAAAACAAATCTATTTTTGCGCTTGAACCCAACCGAATGCAAAGAGGTTCAATCGGAAGCAATAATGTTATTCTTAGCGGTATGCTTGGGGTATCGTTCAAAACAGCTTTGAGTAAGTACAAACTCAACCTTTTACACATTCAAAACGGACAAAGCAGAGCTGGGGATTTTAGACAAGAGACCCGATTTTCTGACTTTATTGATTTTAACAAAGATAACCTAGAATATACCGAGCGCTCAATTACTAACGTATTGTTGTCGGGTGTTCATAGCAGTAGTGATGGTGACTGGAAAACAACCTGGAAAATTTCACCTTCTATATCTAAAAACCACGACAAAGATGTCCGTGTAACTGCGTTTCAAGATGAAGAGGGCGTATTTAGCTTTAAGGAGAATACAGAACCTAAACGTATTTGGCGTACATTAGACGAAGTAGCTCTGGTAGGAAAAGTTGACTTCAGCAAAAAATACAGCCTGTTTGACAACAATGCTTCCCTTAAGTTTGGAGCATATACAGCCTACAAGCAACGTGATTTTTCTATTGCGCAAATTTCGGTAAGTTCGCGTTTTAGCTCACCTGCAGATTGGTTGCGCTACAACGGAGATCCCAACAAGATTTTTGACCCTTCCAACATTTGGACTTTTGACGCACAAAACGGAACGCATATCAATGCACAAACGACCATTTTACAAGAAGCAAACATTTATGATGCATCACAGCTTAATGCAGCCGGCTATGTGTCTAACGAGTTTAGAATAAACGAGCGTTTGCGTAGTATTATGGGTTTACGATTGGAAATGTTCCACCTATACTACACGGGGTCTAACAGCCAACAAGGAGTATATTTTAATAATGAACGAATCATTGATAAGTTGGATTTGTTCCCATCTGTAAACCTGATTTATGAGTTGACTGATAACTCAAATCTTAGAACAGCCTATTACAGAACTACAGCACGCCCCTCTTTTAAAGAGGCTTCTATTGCAGAAATTTTTGATCCATTATCTAATATCGTTTTTATAGGAAATGTTGATATCAAACCCACCTACATTGACAATATAGATTTGCGCTATGAGTACTTTGGGGAAAACGCCCAAATGATTGCATTTAGTGCATTTTATAAACGATTTAAAGACCCTATTGAGTTAGGGTTTGTTGCAGCGTCAACTTCAAACTTTAGACCTCAAAATTTGGGTAACGCAACTGTTTATGGTGTTGAAGTTGAGTTTAGAAAAAATCTTGGGTTTATTTCGGGACTGGATTTATTTGATATTAAGGTAAATGCATCTATAATTGAAGCTTTCCAAAAATATAGCAAAGCGGAGCGGCTTTTAAGAACAAATGGTCTTAGAACAGGCGAAACTTTAAGCGATGGTAGGTCGTTACAAGGGCAGTCGCCATATCTAGTTAACGCTGCCATTGATTTTAATGTGCCAGAAACAAACTTACAAGGTAGCCTAAGCTACAATGTACAGGGGAAAACCCTTGAGGTTGTAGGAGACGGATTCTATCCCGATGTGTTCACATTGCCATTTAACTCACTCAACCTGAATATGATAAAAGGGATTGGCGA
>JBMYLU010000015.1:0-9524 GCA_049596595.1 Flavobacteriaceae bacterium
CGCAAGAAATCTTGGTCAATGAACATCGCTTCATCATCGCCTTTTTCTGATAATGCCATTTGGTCTTCAAAGCGTTCGCGTTGATCAATGGGGTCGTTAAGCTCCGAGTATGCATTGGCTAACTCCTTTCCATTGACCATAAGCTCAAAGCGTTCGGTAAGGCCAGGCTTACTTCGGTGTGCTTTAGTCAGCGGGCTCGTTTCTTTGGGGTAGTCCGTAATAAAGGTAGGTTGAATGTAGTGATGCTCACACAATTCACCGAACAACTCATCTATGAGTTTTCCTTTACCCATGGTTTCATCTACTTCCAAGCCTAAGTTTTGTGCAGTCTTACGTAACGCATCTTCATCCATTTCCGAGACATCAACACCCGTATGTTCTTTGATGGCGTCCAAAATCGGAACCCGAGGGTAAGGTGCTTTAAAGTCTATGATATGATCGCCCACTTGAACCGATGAAGTTCCGTTAGCAGCCACAGCAACTTCTTCCAGCAAGGCTTCGGTGGTTTCCATCATCCAATGATAATCTTTATACGCTACATAGAGTTCCATCACGGTAAACTCAGGATTATGGGTTTTGTCCATGCCCTCGTTTCGGAAGTCTTTGGCAAACTCATACACTCCATCAAAACCACCTACAATGAGGCGTTTCAGGTACAATTCGTTAGCGATGCGCAAATACAACGGGATGTTTAGCGCATTGTGATGTGTAACAAACGGACGTGCCGCCGCACCCCCAGGTATGGGCTGTAAAATGGGTGTTTCCACTTCCAAATAGCCACGGTCGTTAAAAAACGAACGCATCGTATTTGTGATTTTCGTACGCTTTACAAAAGCATCTTTAACCTGCGGATTTACAATCAAATCGACATAGCGCATGCGGTAGCGTTGCTCTGGGTCGGTGAAAGCATCATAAGTGTTGCCCTCGGCATCCACTTTGGGCAGGGGTAATGGGCGCAATGATTTGCTCAATACAAAAAGCTTGTGTACCTCAACGGTTTTTTCACCCACTTGTGTGGTGAATAGCCGTCCTTCAACACCTATGATATCTCCAATGTCTAAGAGCTTTTTATAGACATCATTGTAAAGAGATTTATCTTCTTCAGGGCACAAAATATCTCTGTTAAAATACAATTGCACTCTTCCCGTGGCATCTTGGAGCTCAGCAAAACTTGCCTTGCCCTGCACACGTCTAGACATCAATCTTCCCGCCAATAGGGCTGTAGCATTTTCTTCAAATTTTTCAGCGACATCCTTGGCGTAATGTGTGGTATTAAACGCCTCGGCGGGGTAGGGGTCTATACCTAATTCGCGCAGTTTGGCGAGTTTTTCCCTGCGGACGAGTTCTTGTTCTGATAATTCGTGCATCCCAATTTTTTCTGCAGCAAAGATAACCAATGCGTATGAGTTATTAGAACGCCCGAATTTGTATCTTTGACAAGCTATGAGTCTATTTCGAGTTTTGCTGGCAATTGTATTTCCACCTCTGGCGGTTATCGACAGGGGCTGTGGTTCTGTACTTATTGTCTTCTTGCTTACACTCTGCGCTTGGGTGCCCGGCGTTATTGGTGCTTTGATTATTCTCAATCGACCAACCTACTATGAGCCCTAAACCCATTGTTAAGGTTCGGCATCTGGGCTTGGCAGCCTATGATGCAGTTACCGAATTGCAACAAGAATTGTTTCAGCATACCATAGACCAAAAAATTCATAACCGTAGAAATCCTGATTCACAGGTGGTTACTGAAAATCACTTGCTTTTTGTAGAACACCCACACGTGTATACCCTTGGCAAAAGCGGTGACGAAAATAATTTACTTATTAATAACGAAGCTCTTACCAAAAAAGGGGTTCGTTTTTATCCAACAAACCGGGGTGGTGATATTACCTATCACGGTCCGGGGCAGCTTGTGGGGTATCCTATTTTGGATTTGGATTGCTTCTTCACCGATATTCATAAATACCTTAGATTGTTGGAAGAATGCATCATTGCTACACTTGACGATTACGGTATTTTGGCAGGACGCAGCAAAGGTGAAACAGGCGTTTGGTTGGATGCTGAGGGCGAGAATCCACGTAAAATTTGCGCTATGGGCATTCGCACCAGTCGTTGGGTAACCATGCACGGATTTGCCCTTAATGTAAATACCGATTTGTCTTTTTTTGATTATATCATCCCCTGCGGAATTCGCAATAAGGGGGTTACCTCAATGCAAAGAGAATTAGGGAAAACGGTTGATTTGAAAGAAGTCAGCGAAAAATTTCAACAGCACTTTGCGCGTCATTTTGAAGCTACACTTCGTTAGGGTATTCGATAAAAACGCAACTCTTTGTTGTTGTTTCTCGCTGCCAAATAAATAGTCGAACCCGCTGTGCCTTGACCCAACATTGCCCAACGTTCCCCCGAGACAGGGAAGCTATCCAAAAGTTTGGCGTCTCTGTTAAAGACGTATACTTTTCCCGATTGATTATCCCAAATAAGGATATATGTACGATTGTTTAGTACCTCAATCTGTGGCGGTGCATAAACCCCAAAATCCAACTCTACCAACTGGTTGTTGATGGTAACTTTATTCTCAGTTTGGGTAACTAAGGTGTTTTTATTTGCGGTTAGGGTATAGCGTGTTTCAAATGGAAGTGCCGTTTTGGTGACTTTTCCAGAAGTGCTGATTTGCACCAATCTGTTTTTGTTGTCAATACTCACAAAGCCACCCTGATAGGGATAAATACCTTGGGTAAATTTAAGGTCGTTCGGAATTCTGATGCGGGTACTTCCTGTGCGGTGCAAGAGTTCTCCCTTGCCCGATTTGTACACAAGCGCAATATAATCACGGTTTCCAATACGAATATGTTTTGGAGGATGCGCCAAAGCGCCCGAGAGTCTTGTTTTGCGCCATCCGCTGACTTTTTTCATACGGCGGTCATACATGGTAAGCGTTTTTCCTGTGGATAGTACCATGCGGTAATCGCGCTGGTTGTCGTAATCAAAAATGCCAAGTGTGCTGCTAGAACCCATTCCCGATTTGGTAAACCCACGAACAGCCTTGCCGTTTCTGTCCAAAACCTGGAAACTTTTGGTTGTCGTAAAAGCAAGTTGAAGGCGTTTGTTGCGATATAAATCTACTTGATGAACTTTACCTAATATAGCACCGTCAAGTTGTTTTTTCCAGAGGATTTTTCCCGAGGCGTTCAGTAAATACAGATGGTTTTCCTCATCTTGAATCACCCATTCCAGTTCTTGGGTGTTGTGATTTTTCACCCCATAAGGTCCCCACGAAATAGGCGTGTCAAAAGTTGCCGTGCCGGCATTTTCAACACTTTGTGAAGTGCTGCCATTTTCGCCGGGCTGTTGCAAACTCAGGGTGACATAAAACACCTCACCTTCAACTGTACCCACATAATCGACTTGCCGAAACGCACCGAAATTGGTTTTGGCTACAGTAGTCAGCGACTTTTTAAGGTCGTTTTCAAAATAGGCAGGAGCAACCCATGTCCACAAACTACTACGGCGTGGAAGATTTTTAGCGTAGTTCGCAAAACGAGGGTTATTGACAAGCACATCGTCTTTTTCCAGGGCAAGTAGCGCAGATTCCATTGCCGCTTTTGAAGCACCTAGATAGATATGTTCATTTATGTAGGCTGCGTGTGTGTAGGTGCCTTTCTTTAAAAGGGGCGGTAAAATATGTGTCTTTTGATTTTCGGCTGTAAATTCAAATAGAGTTTGCCCGCCAATAGTATATTGTGTGTTCGATTGTCTGGCAATTCTGTTAGTGATTTCCTCTGGCTCTTCTCCCGATTTAATCACCAGAACGGCATCATTTCCCAATTCCAATTGGGCTATCTGCGCGGCACCAATTAACAATGAGTCCAAGGTGGTTTCTGGTAAGTTGTGCGCTACTTGAAAGCGTTTGGATATTTTGACAAATGATGCATAATCAAAAGCAAAGGCTTGAATGCTTTTTGTGCTACTTGGAATATGCGCAGCCAAATCTTGCAAGCGACTCACCTGATTTTTTAGGGGTGATAACCGTGATGCATTATTTGCGGGCAATACTCCATAGGCGCGAATCGAAATGCCGTTTGTATTCACGTTGGGAACAAAAGCCGTCCATCTACTCCATTCGCTCCACGGCACGGGAGTAGCATCTGTAAAAAGTGAATTGAAAAAAGGGGCAATGTTTTTATGCGCAATAAGGGTATGCTTTTCTTTGGTGTTGGTGTAGAGTTTTTCCAGTTCGGAGTCAATACTATTGGGTGCTTTGCGTAGGCGGATGCTTTGTTCCACCAAAAGTTTGCTTGGCGAATGGATATGTAAACTGTCCCATGTGGCGTAAAAGCTTGGCGGATTGGTTTTTAGTTGTAGCAATTGGGTGTTGGCATAAATTAATGTATCTGCCAAAATGGAGTCGATAAGTGCGGGTTTTTGGTGGGTAATCCACAAATGTGAAAGGTTGTCTTTCCCTTCGGGATGAAAACTCAACTGCCCACTGGTTTTTTGTTCTAGTGCATTGATTTGCGTAAAAAATTCAGGGAAAATAGCAGTGAACGATTTTGCTGCAATATGCTTGTTCTCAATTTCTTGTAACGATTCAAACGATTCACTTTTGACGACTAACAAAGCGTTATTAGGCAGGTAGCTAAGTAGCGAGGCGGAGGAGGTTTGTTTTTGTTGGCAGGCACTTAAAAAAATGCACATTGCTAGGAGCAACAGTCGTTTCATGGCACAAAGTTATAAATCTAACGAAAGTTGTTTTGGGTAGAGTGCAAAAGTTTTTCGGTGTATATCAACAGCCCCGTGTTTTTGTATGGCTTCGCGGTGTTTGGGGGTGGGATAACCTTTGTTGGTGTCCCAACCGTAATGCGGATGCTTTTGATGCTGTGCGAGCATAATGTCGTCACGGGTGGTTTTTGCCAAAATAGAGGCTGCAGCAATATTTAAAAATTTAGCATCTCCGCCTACAATACAATGGTGCGGAATGTTTTGGTAGGGCTTGAATTTATTACCGTCTACTAAAATGGTTTTGGGAACAAGTGCCATTTCGGCAATGGCTAACTGCATGGCTTCAATGGAAGCATTTAGGATGTTGATTTCATCAATTCGGGTATGGGAAACATGTGCAATGCCATATGCCAAGGCAACTTCTTTGATTTCCTCGCGCAGCGCATAGCGTTGTTTGGCGGTAAGTTTTTTGGAATCGGTGAGTAGCGGATGTGTGTAGTTTTTGGGGAGGATTACAGCAGCAGCGGTAACGGGTCCTGCCAAACAGCCACGTCCGGCTTCGTCTGTGCCACACTCTAGGGTTTGCGTAAGTTGTGTTTGCATACAGGGTTAAAAGTACAAAACCTTAATTTTTTGATTACCATTTTCAAGGCTCTATTGCGACTGTTGCCTCATTAGCTAGATTATGTTTCAATACTATCGTAATTTTTTAAGGTTTTTAAAGCCCATAATGTCTGTATTCCAGCCCATTCCAATTTTGTTCCTTCGCTGATGCCGTACCAAGTGTCCCAACGTCCGTCCGCTTTTTGTCTGCGAATTAACTCTTGTATGTCTGACGCAATAGCGTCTTTACTAAATGTAGAATATAGAATACTTTTTGGCGTTGGGGCATAATTTAAACGATGTGGTTTTCCATAAAGCCCCCAACCGTCATCTGTTTTGTCTTCACAAATAACGCCATTGTTTGCAATCCAATTGGTTAAATCATGTATTGTTTTTGCCGCTTTGCTTCGACTTTTGGTGTGCTTCAAAAAAGTTAACCATCTGGGTACGCACAAGTAACAGAAAACATGTTTGTCTTTTACTCGTTCAAACTCACTCCAAACAAACTGTTCTGCTTTTTCCATCCAAGGAATGGCTATCTCATACTTTTCCAAAATCCCAAGTAAAGGCGCAGTAGTGCTTAAAGCCGCCCATTCTTTTACTGTTTTAAAATGTTCTTCACAGGGGTAATCGCTTTTGGGTCTATGCATCCAAGTGATACCCCCTTTTTCAGTGGTTACGCGTTCAAAATAGGGCATAAAGTCTTTCAGAATGATTTCTTTGGTAAGGCACCCCACTTCATCAAGTGTTTCAAGTGCCATTACGCTAAATAAGGGCTGGCTTTCCGGCGATGCTGTGTCTGGTTCCATTCCATGCCCAAAGCCCCCGTCAGAATTTCGATACGCGTAAACGGCATGAAAAACACCCGAATGATCTCCATCTGCAAAATGATATTCAAACAAACGCCTTTCAATCATTCGTGCATTAGTCAAAATAAAATCTCTGGCTTTTAGAAAGTTCTTTTTTGTTAAAATCATTTGGGTTTTGTTTGTTTAAGCTAAACTAACAAAAATGTCATAATCCAAACCGCATGGGGTTTGGCTGAAATCAATACCTTTACCCCAAAGAATTTTACGTGCTACAAAAAGTATTTTTTTTAGCGTTTTCGGCGGTCGTTTTGGCACAGCCTAATCTTTCGTTAGATTCATTGCCTTCCACTGTAAAGCCCTACCAAAAACGGCTTAAAGGAGTTGCAGACAGTATTTCCCAAGATTCAGCGGGTAAAAAAGTGAGCATTACGGACTACCTTATCATTTCCCAATCGCGTGATACTACCCACGTGGATACTACGCTTACTATGGCAAAGTATTACAGGTTCAACAGCCAACGTCAAGACAATTTTGCTTTTGTTTCGCTCAACAATTCGGGGCAGGCACTTAATCCGCTATCATTAGAATCGTGGCAAAACAGCACTGCGCCAAGTGCCGGATTTCGCACTAAGGAAAGCCAACGTTTTTTACCACATCAAATGGCGTATTACCATGTGCCAACTCCTCTTTCAGAGGTGTTTTATAAAAGCACCCAATCGCAGGGGCAGTCCACCGACGCATTGATAACCGCCAACATTCACCCAAGGCTAAACTACGCCATTGGCTACCGTGGGCATCGGTCGTTGGGGAAGTACCAGCACCAAATTTCGGGTAGAAGCCAGTTGCGGTTTACTACACGCTATGAAAACCCAAACGGGCGTTATCGCTTGCGTTTGCAAATTGCGAATCAGAAAATTGAGCAACAAGAAAATGGCGGTTTAAATGCAACCTCAATACAAGATTTTGAATCGGGTAACGATGAATTTTATGATCGTGAGCGCTTAGATGTATTGTACGAAAATGCAAGTAACTATTTTACAGGTAAGTTTTATTTACTAGAGCAAGATTATTTGTTGCTTCAAAGCAAAGACTCAATCCAAGCACCTCGCTTACGTTTAGGCTACCGGGCACAAACGAACCATCAAGACCACCATTTTATACAAAGTCAGGCGTACTCAGAATATGGGGCATTGGTTGATGGTGTTTCCAAACCCTTTGATCATTACCATTACAGTCTTCGGCAATTTGATGCCTATGCCATTGTTACCAATCCGGTGGTCGGCTGGCTAAACGCCTATGCGCGCCACCATAAATATGCATTTACGGAAATACACAATAGTAATGTACCGATTGTAAAAGAAGATGCGTATTCTGTGGGTGGATCGTGGCGTAAAGATTTTGGGGGATTTCGCCTTCGCACCGATGCAGAAATTGCCCTTAGCGGAAATCGCGTTGGGAATTTTATAAACGCCGAAATCGTACTGCCTAAAATTGCCAACAGCGAACTTACTGCAGGTATACGTATTCAAGAACAATATCCTGGTTTTGCTTTTGAACGCTTTACAAGTACGTATGCCGATTACCAGTGGGAGGCCTCACCCAAACTGGAACAACGTACGTCGCTTTACGGAAAACTTGCACATCCCAAGCTTGGTACCTTGTCGGTAACGGCAACCAACATCAACCATCACGCCTATTTTTTACAGGCAGAAGCCGATTCACTTTTGGTTGCACCAACACAGTCCAAGGATGCTATTAACCTTTTTCAATTGGATTGGGAGGGGGGGCTCAAATGGCGTGTTTTTCGTTGGGACACCAAATTACGAGCGCAAAATATCAGCGGCAATACCGAAGCGATGCCACTGCCTAATTTTATAGGTCGAACCGCTTTGTATTACGAAGATCATTGGTTTAAAAAGGCCATGTTTTTGCACCTTGGTGTAAGTGCACATTATTTTTCACGTTTTAACATACGTGCCTATCATCCGCTTCTTTCTGAATTTGTGGTACAGCCGCATCAAGAACTTGGTGGCTACCCTGTGATAAATGCCTTTTTTAATGCTAAAATCAGACAAACACGCCTGTTTATGGTGGTAGAGCACGTCAATGCAAATCGGAAATCGCCCAACTACTACGCAGCACCGGGCTATCCGTATCGCGATTTACTTTTTCGCTTTGGACTGGTATGGAATTTCTTTCAGTAAATTAATTGGTGGGTAAATCGCCACCTTCTTTAATAGGAAGATTAGACGACCCCATTAAATAGGCATCTACGTGGTGTGCGGCTTCGCGACCCTCCGAAATCGCCCAAACAATTAACGATTGCCCACGGCGCATATCTCCTGCGGTAAACACGTGTGGTACGTTGGTTTGGTATTTTTCGTTCCCCTTTACGTTTGAACGCTCGTCTTGATCTAAGCCTAATTGTTCCGCCAAGGTAGGCTCAGGCCCTGTAAAACCAAGTGCTAACAATGCCAATTCACAGGGCCACTCTTGTACAGAATTTGGTTCTTCTACAAGGTTTGGTCTTCCGCCATTCTCGCTTTTTTCCCAACGTACGTTTACTGTTTTTAGTGCTTTAAGGTGTCCATTGTCATCAGCAACAAATTCTTTGGTCATGATACTCCATTCTCTATGGCTACCCTCTTCGTGCGAAGAAGTTGTTTTAAGTTTGAAGGGCCAAAAGGGCCAAGGGTGGTCTTCTGTACGTGTTTCCGAAGGCTTAGGCATAATCTCAAAATTGGTTACACTTTTTGCCCCCTGACGGTTTGACGTACCAATGCAATCTGAACCCGTATCTCCACCACCAATTACAACAACATTTTTTCCTGCTGCATGAAGGGCATTGTCTACTTCTGTAAGCCCATCAACCCAGCGGTTGCTTTTAGGTAAGAAATCCATGGCTTGTACAACACCTGGTAAGTCTGCACCCGGTATAGGTAGCCTTCTGCGAAGTGTCGCGCCTCCACAAAGCACCACGGCGTCAAAAGCGTTGAGGTCTTCAATAGGCATATTTTTACCTACTTCAACGCCCGTTTTGAATTGAATACCTTCTTCTTCCAAAATGGCCAAACGACGGTCAATAACGTTTTTTTCCATTTTAAAATCAGGGATACCATAGCGTAACAATCCACCAATTTTTTCGTCGCGTTCAAAAACGGTTACCGTGTGTCCGGCACGATTTAGCTGTTGTGCAGCAGCAAGTCCGGCAGGTCCTGATCCTACAACAGCAACGGTTTTTCCGGTACGTTGTGCAGGCGGGTCAGCCTTAATCCAGCCTTCTTTAAATCCACGTTCTACGATGTATTTTTCAATCATTTCTATAGAAACGGGTGGATTAATGATACCCAACACACAAGCTGCCTCACATGGAGCAGGGCAGAGTCTCCCCGT
>JBMYLU010000016.1:0-9392 GCA_049596595.1 Flavobacteriaceae bacterium
GCTATGACGGTTTTGGCAGGCAACACCGTGACTACCTACCTGTACCTGCTTCGGGGAGTAGTGGTAGTTTTAGAACCGATGCCGAGGCCCAAACCCTTGCCTACTACAACACACCCGAATTTGACAACACCCAAAACCCCTATACCGAACGTATTTACGAGGCCTCGCCCCTAAACCGTGTATTGGAAGTAGGTGCACCGGGCAACATTTGGAAAGCGAACCCCAATTCGGATGCCGATCGCACCATTAAAACCGACTACGATGCCAACAGTTGGGACGATTTGGTACGCTGGTTTGAAGTAGATTTTGAGGGTGGCAACACCCAAAAACCAACCCTTAAAGACAAAGGCGTATACCCTGCTGGAGAACTCTATAAATCAGTTGTTAAAGACGAAAACTGGCGGCACTATACCTACAGCCAAGACAGTAACAAAACGGAAACCTATACGAACAAACAAGGGCAGGTAATCCTTAAACGGGCGTTTTCATACAATAGTTGGCACGATACCTACTACGTGTATGACGACTTTGGCAACCAAACTTTTGTGATACCCCCCGAAGTGCAAACCTATGCCTCGGTATGGCAACAGGGCGATTATAAATACGTATCGCTTAGGGATTATGACGGCCTGTTTACCACACCCATAAACGATGGCGCATACAAATACGGTGCAGCCTATTTGGGCAGTTGGGACAAGTCGGTAAGACTCTATTACTATGCCTATAACCTTAGCGGACACACGCCTAAAAACGGCTCTCATTTTGACCTATCGCCTATGGGCGTTGACTTACCCGCGGGAGGGCTTTCGGGGTATGTGTTCTATACTACTACTAACGGCGAACGAAAAAGTAACGGAGTTTATGGCTATTTGATAGGCAACCGTGTAAGCATTAGCGGGCTGCCCGAGGAGCCCCTAAAACACTTTAGTTTTAACCTCTACCGTGTGGTAGGCGAGCTGCGCAACGACAAACCCCTGATGGCAGACCAACTGGAAACCATGATGTACCAGTACCGCCATGACCACCGCAACCGCCCCGTGGAGCGCAAAATTCCCGGTAAAGATTGGGAATACATTGCCTACGACACCCTAGACCGACCCGTACTTACGGCAGATGGCAATTTGCGTGCTAAAAACCAAGCCCTAAAAACGGAATACGATGTATTTGGTAGGGTGACTAAAACAGGTTTGGTAACGGGGGTGAGTGGCAGTAGCCATAACGCCTTTAAAACCCATATAAACAAACCCATTGGTATCCTACATACCGAAAACTTTTACGACCGCTATACCTTTGACAAGCAGGGCTTGACCCTACCCAGCCATGCCGTTACGGGTACCCTAATAGGCTCGCAAACGGGCAACCAAACGCAAGGACTGCAAACAGGAAGCCGGGTGGCGGTATTAAATTCTTCGAACCCTGAGCGTGTCGAAGGGTGGATTACCACCCTTATCGGCTATGATGCCAAAGGCAGAACCATTTATGAAGGCACGCACAACCCTGCTACGGGAGTGGTTACGCAAAGCACGCATACGCTGGACTTTGTGGGGCGCACTACTAAAACCACAACCGTGCAAACCAAAGGGGGCGAAACACTAACCAAAGTGGACGACTTTGTTTATGACCATGTCGGAAGGCTCGTGGACCACGATATTACCCTTAACGGGCAACAAGAGGACTTGGTGCATAACCGCTATGACGAACTGGGGCAACTGGCACAAAAAACGCTGGGGGGCGGACTGCAAACGGTGGACTATGATTACAATGTGCGCGGCTGGCTACGCCACATAAACAACCCCGATGCCTTGGGCGATGATTTGTTTGGCTTTACGCTGGATTACGGCAGCCTCTATAACGGCAACATACAACGCACGGAGTGGGCTACGGCAAACGACGGCATCAAACGCCGCTACTATTACTGGTATGACGGGCTTAACCGCCTGGGCAGTGCAACCTATTATGCCCCGGGAAAACGCTGGGGCTCCTACCGCACGTGGTACAACTATGACCGTAACGGGAACATCAAACGGCTGTACCGCTCTAGTGATGAACGCATAACGATTGACTATCTAAATTACGCCTATAGTGGCAACCAATTGCTGTCCGTGACAGATACCAGCAAAAACTCTGAAGGCTTTGCAGACGGCACAAACACTGATTTTGACTATATTTATGACAACAACGGAAACCTAACCCAAGACAAAAACAAAGGTATAACCATGCAGTATAACCACTTAAACTTACCGACTGCCATTACAAAAGCAAGCCAAAGCCTTGCCTATACCTATGATGTGAACGGTGGTAAACACGCCAAGACCTTTGGAAATATCAAAACTTCTTATACCCCACTGGCGGTTTATAAAAACGATGCTTTGGAACTGGTGTTTAGCCCGGAGGGCTATTTTGAGCAAAAAAACGGCGGGTTTATACACACCTACCAATACAAAGACCACTTGGGCAACAACCGCCTTAGCTATGCCGATGCCAACGGCAATGGCAAAATAGACACGCCACGTAGCACAGGCATAACCATTTGGGAGGACGGTTTTGAGGACAAAAGCACCGCCAATGGCGATTGGGACGGTAGCGGAAACTCGTGGGGATGGCCTATTACCGATATTGTAAGCGATAAGGCGCATAGTGGAACTAAAGCAGGACATATTAGTTTAGACGGTGTACCTGAACCCACCAGAGGCATAAAAGGCAGGGCTTGCCACAGTAACGAATGGACACCCATTTCTATTAGCAAACCCACACTCTTTAGGGTAAGCGCATGGGTATTTGCCGAACCTAAGCTATACCGTACCCGCATGTATTTGTTTATGAAAACCAACGAAGAGACAGGCTATGAAAGTGCCATAGCAGAACACTTAGAATACCGAAAAGGCGAGTGGGTATATATGGAAAAAGTGGTCTTGGTACAACCCGAAATTGACAAGCTAAACATTAGAATAGACGCGGATACGTATAGAAATAGAGGCGGTAATGCTTGGTTTGACGACCTAAAAATAGAACAGCTAGACAACTCCCAAAACGAGATAGTAAGCGAAACCAACTACTACCCTTTTGGGCTAGCGCATAAAGGGTATAATGAGCAGGTGAAAAGTTATAATTTGGGGGAGCATTGGAAGTTTAATGGCGTGGAGTTAAACGAGGATATGGACTTAGGACTTTATGAAATGCCGTTTAGACAATACGACCCAACTATTGGTAGGTTTACGGGGGTTGATGAACTCTCTGAAAAAGCAACAAATTTCTCTCCCTATCGCTTTGGTTTTAATAATCCAATCTTTTATTCCGACCCGACAGGGTTGTGGGAACAAATTAATGGAGGTTATTCTACAACTGACGTAGATGAAATACAAAGATTATTGGGATATTTAAAAAACGAATCCAATGATTCTTCATTCAAAGGTCTTACAAATTTCATAAAAGACGACATTGCATTTTTTGAAGGTTCTGGTGGGTATAATGAAGGGAATCAACTTTCAGGTCTAACAGTAAAAGGAGGGAAGGCAACACCCTATTCTATTCACAGAACAAAAAATGAAATTGCTTACTACATGGGACATACGGACTACCTTTATACGTCGGAAGACTATGAAATGCGAAACAAGATATTGTCTGGCGGCAGTGACCCCATTTCACGAGAATTACGCAGAAGAGAATATGAAGGGTGGTATCAACCAATCACGGCAAAAAATTGGTTATCTTATATCGGTTATCACGATTCTGCTCAAATGCTCTCGTTCACTAGCTTTTTTCAACTTATGGATGGACCGTCACTTAAAGTTAACGGTTCAAGAATAAAATCTAGAAATCGCCTTAGTACAAACTCATCCTATTCGGTGCTAGCTAAACGCCTTGGGTTTGGCAATGGTATTATTCCTAATGATGTCAAAAACATGACTTTTAGACAATTTCACCAAAGATTTAGCAGTCAGTATAAAGGGAAATTTAAGGGGCGTGGAACATATATGACCTATATGTCTATGGATTTTAAAATGATTAAAAATGCTAAATAAACTATCTCTAATCATAGCAGTACTATTTGTTGCTTCATGTAACTGGAATACCAACAGTAACAAATATGAAGATTTTAATGAAGACGATTATTTTAGAGTTCAAGGTATTGTTGTTAAGAAAAAAGTGCGTTTTAACTATGTTGATAAGTTTAAAAAAGACATTGAATTCTTATATTTTCTAGAATTAAAGAATCCTCTATCTGCAATAGCAAAAGATGAGCCTTTTTTAGACCCTGGTGATCCGATTGTAGTAATGATGCGAAAAAAGGATTCAACAGATGTCTTTATTGCGCATAGAGGTATCTTTAATGAGGACTTACTTCTCGAATATCTAACTAGGGAAAATAGTGATTACTTAAATAGGTTAGATGACTAGTCAATTCTAAACCCACTAACCCGGTAATGTTCGGTAATGTTCCAAACGTGTTGGTGGGTATTTTTAATGCGTCTAAATTATTTATTATCTGTTTTTTGTGTTAAAAAAATGCGTAAATTTAAACCTAATAATCCCCTAACAAACCCCAAAAAAATCGCTTAAAACCTTTAAAATGCTTTCAAATCTAACTTTATGTTTCAAACGTGTTGGTAGCCTGTGCTGCCAAGCACCTACCATCAAATACGGAAAAAGCCTACAAGGCAAACAGCGTTACCGCTGTACTTGCTGTGGCAAAACGCATTTAAAAGACTACAGTTACAACGCCTATTCCCCTGCTACAAATCCAGCAATTGTTGCCTTGCTCAAAGAGGGGGTTGGTATTTTAGGTATGGCACGGCTGCTTGCCATATCGCCCACAACAGTGCTTAACAGAATACGGCGTATTGCCGAGCAAATAAAACCTCCACCCTTAGCTTTTGGTAAAACATATGAAGTGGACGAATTGCGCACTTTTGTTGCGTCCAAAAGAAAAGGTATTTGGTTGGTATGCGCTTTTTGCAGAGAAACTGGGCAGGTTGTTCGTTTTAATGTAGGTCCTAGAACCAACAAAACCCTACGGCATGTGATTACCAGCCTACAACTTGCAGCTGCAAAAACCATTTATACCGACAGGCTAAAACAATATCAATGGCTTATCCCCAAAGCACTGCACAACACCAAACGGTTTGGCACCAATCACATAGAGCGTATGCACCTAACCCTCCGCACACACCTAAAACGTCTACACCGAAGAAGTATTGGGTATAGTCGGTCTGTTGCATTACTATCAGCAACTGTCAAAATCTATTTTTGGAGTTAAATGGAAGCGTTCAATCCCCTCCCTTTTCCTATTTTTGCCAAAACGTTTGCATGAACATTCTTATTCTAGGCAGTGGTGGTAGAGAACATACCTTTTGCTACAAGCTCGCACAAAGTCCACAACAACCCACACTTTTTATTGCCCCTGGTAATGCCGGTACAGCACAACTTGGCACCAACCTGGCGGTAAATCCCACCGACCTTGAAGCCGTAGCCGAAGCCATGACACAACATCAGATTGATTTGGTTATAGTAGGTCCCGAGGCACCCCTAGTGGCAGGAATTCACGATTACATTGCGGCACATCCCACACTTGGGCATATTCCCGTTATCGGGCCCAAACAAGAAGCTGCTCAACTCGAAGGCAGCAAGGCATACGCCAAAGCCTTTATGGAACGACACAACATCCCCACAGCTCCCTACAAAGAATTTACCGCCGACACCCTCACCGAGGGATTGGCGTACTTGGAAACCATTCCCGCGCCCTATGTGCTAAAAGCCGACGGACTAGCTGCCGGAAAAGGCGTGCTCATCATCCACGAATTGACAGAAGCCAAAGAAGCGCTTACCGATATGTTGGCTAACAAAAAATTTGGTGCCGCCAGCGAACAGGTGGTCATCGAAGGCTTTTTGGACGGCATTGAGCTTTCGTGCTTTGTCCTTACCGATGGTAGCGGACACGTTACCTTCCCTTTTGCCAAAGATTACAAACGCATTGGTGAAGGCGATACGGGGCTTAACACCGGAGGTATGGGAGCAGTTTCTCCCGTACCGTTTAACGACCCTGCCTTTGAACAAAAAATACACGACCGTATTATTACCCCAACCCTTGAAGGCTTTAAAAAAGACAAGCTCGACTTTGTGGGCTTTGTGTTTATTGGGCTTATTCGCGTGGGCGACGACCCATTTGTTATTGAGTACAATGTGCGTATGGGCGATCCCGAAACCCAAGTGGTCTTGCCACGTATTGAAAATGACTTGCTAGAGCTGCTTTCGGCTACTGCCGAAAAACGCCTTAACGAAGTGGAGCTTCAAATCAGTCCCAAAGCAGCAGCTACCGTAGTTGCCGTTTCAGGTGGCTATCCCGAAGCCTACGAGAAAGGCAAAGCCATCACAGGCATCCCCAACGATGCGCTGATTTTCCATGCTGGCACAACACACAGCAACGGCACTTTGATAACGAGTGGCGGACGTGTTTTGGCATCAACAGGTTTTGGAAACGATGTGCAAGATGCGTTAACTAGTGCCTACGGCAATCTTACAAACGTAGCGTTTGAGGGCATGTATTTTAGAAAGGATTTAGGTTTCGATTTATAGAAACGAGTGCGAGGTAGAATCGCGATCTTCTTCGTTGTTGGCGTTAAATTTCTTTAACTGCCCCAGCCAGTAAAGCATACCGGCAAAACCAATAAGCAAAAACAACCAATTCATCCCATTGGCCAAAAACCAACTTGTTGGTTCTAAATCACGCAACATATTAAGGGGAAGAAAAAGAATTTCTTCAAACAGGTAGGCAATCGCTTCAAAAAAGGCTTTCATAATTTTGGTTTTGCAGGGCAAAAATACACCTAAAATAGACGTGGTGCAAGTACCCCCTTTTGGATTTTGACCTATCTTTGGCAAAATTTCTATCATGACTAGCGCACAAGCGTTTCGCATTTTTGAGCAAAGCATCGAAAAATACCACATTCTTGACTCGGTAGACCAACCCTTTGAAAATCCGTTTGACAGCTCCACAATCGAACATTTATTGTATCGTAAAAACTGGATTGATACCGTACAGTGGCACTACGAAGACCTCATTCGTGAACCAGGTATCGACCCCGTAGCCGCACTGGAATTAAAGCGTAAAATAGATGCCTCTAATCAAGATCGAACAGATACAGTAGAATATATTGACAGCTATTTTTTACAACAGTTTAAGGGGGTGAATACGCATCCTGAAGCCACTATCAACACCGAAAGTCCGGCGTGGGCAATAGACCGTTTGTCCATTTTGGCACTTAAAATTTACCACATGCAAGAGGAGGCAAACCGTGCCTCGGCTAGTGAGGAACACCGTGCGGGGTGCGCCAAAAAATTGGCTGTTTTATTAGAGCAAAAAGCGGATTTATCCACTGCCATAGATCAATTACTAGCAGACATGGCAGCGGGGCGCAAATACATGAAAGAATACAAACAAATGAAAATGTACAACGACGAATCGCTAAACCCGGTGTTGTACCAGAAAAAATCCTAATGGCAGCCAAACACATGTTGGTGTTTCGATTTTCGGCACTGGGCGATGTTGCCATGTGCCTGCCCGTGTTGCGCTGCCTTACGCTAACCTACCCCAATCTAACACTCACCATAGTTACCCGAAAACGCTTTGTTCCGCTATTTGAAGAACTGCCCAATGTGCAGTTTTTTACCCCGGACTTTACAGGCGAACACAAGGGTCTTCGCGGATTATACCGCCTATTTGTTGTCCTTCGAAAATTACGCCCAACTGCCCTTGCCGACCTCCATCAAGTGCTGCGCACACAAGTTGTATTGACCTTTTTCCGCCCATTGTTTTGGATAAAGCAAGCCCGAATAGACAAAGGCAGAGCCGAAAAAAAACGCCTTACCAAAGCAGCCCCCAAAACACTAGTGCCCCTGCTGCCGCAAATTCACCGCTATGCGCAAGTATTTGAAAAACTGGGTTTCCCCATTTCGCTAAGCGAACATGAGTTCCCGCTGCGCCCTATCTGTCCCAACACCGAAGCCCTACGACTAGATGAAAACCGAAAGTGGATTGGCATTGCCCCTTTTGCAGCATACCAAAGCAAACAGTATCCCCTAGACCTTATGCAAAAAGTGGTGGCGTTTTTACAGCAAGACCATCAGGTGATTTTGTTTGGATTTGGCAAAAAAGAAAAACAACAGCTCGACATTTGGGCAAACGCCTACAAAAATGTTGCAAATGCCACAGGCGTCTATACCTTTGATGCCGAACTCCGCCTTATCGCCCAACTCGATTTGATGCTTTCCATGGACTCGGCAAACGGACATTTGGCAGCAAATTACGGCGTTCCTGTACTAACGCTTTGGGGCAGTACGCACCCCTGTTTAGGCTTTACCCCTTTTGCACAACCCGAAAAGAATAGCCTTATCCCCAATCGTCAAGACTATCCGCTGCTGCCCAGTTCAGTATATGGAAACAAATCCCACAAAGGCTACCAAGATGCCATGCGAAGCATTGCTCCAAAAACGGTTATTGAACTGGCGTTGGAAGTGTTGGTGGAAAACTAACCCAAAAAAAATTATATTTGTTAGCACACATCTACTTATGCTGCAACGCTTTTTGTTTTTACAGTGGAAATCTTTTGTGCGCGGGGCGGGCTTTGCCACAGGGTTGGCGCAAAAAATACTTGTTGGATTTGCATGGGTATATTTTGCTTTTGTTTTTGCCAGCTTGGGATTTATTGCCTTTTATATAGTACAAGATGAGTTAGGCGAAGACCCGCTGGCATTTCTTTCGGGCTATCTTATTTATGGAATCGTTTTTTGGGTCATTGCGCGCTACTTTCTGCAAAAAATGCCTATGGTTCATGTGCAACCGCTTTTGGTGCTTCCCGTTTCCAAAAAAAGCATTGTCCGCTTTGGACTTTTCAAAACCGTATTAAGCTTTTTTAACCTCAGCAATCTCTTCTTTTTTGTGCCTTTTGGCATCATTCTTCTTCGTGAAGAGTACAACCCACTTGGTGTTGTGGGCTGGTGGATTGCTATTGGAAGCCTTATTCTGACAACCAATTTCCTGAACATCATGCTCAACAGCGTTGACCGCATTTTGATTTTAGTGGCTGCGCTGTTGGTAGGGCTTTACGCCTTGCAGTATTTTGAAATCATTAACCTTACTACATGGACGGCTCCGCTTTTTATGGCGCCCTATAACCAACCGCTTTGGGCATTGGTGCCTGTGGGGTTACTGATACTTTCATACCGTTGGAGTGGTGCGCACTTTAGAAACAAACTCTTTTTGGACAGCGAAGCGATGCGCCCAAAAAAGGAAACACACCGTGCAGCAGACCTGAGCTGGCTAGACCGCTTTGGACGGATGGCTATTTTTCTGCAAAATGATATTCGCCTGATTATACGAAACAAAGGCGCTCGAG
>JBMYLU010000017.1:0-9101 GCA_049596595.1 Flavobacteriaceae bacterium
CATCACTTCGAAAAAGTTGCGTTGCCAAGCACTCATTTTAGTTGCCAAAAGCGGTAATCTGCGGTTTCCACAAAAATGCAAAAATGAAGCATTTTCGGGCAATTTTTCTATAAAACCAACCAATTCTGACATGTTTTGTGTCATTTTTAGCGGTTTTATGTCTTTTTCTATGAGCAGCTTTTCGGATTGTTTTCCCACGCAAAGCAGCTTGCTTTGTTGCAGTATATGTGGATTTTCAAGTACGATTTTCGTAGCATTTTGACTGCTAAAAATTACATAGTCGGTAGGGTTTGGCATTTCAAATGCCACGGGAGTAATGCGAATGGCGTTGTATTCTACATACCCAAACCCGTTTTGAACGATGCGGTCGCGCAGCGCAACAGGCAATAGTTTGGTCGATACGATAACAGGCTTATGCATCTAACAATTCTTTTGCGCCTTGCTCAAGCAAGGATTCGGCTGCCTTTTTACCAATGTCAGTAGCGTGTTTGGAAAATGACTGATCAAAAAGCAATTGCTTTGTACCCTCTTTTTGGGTGATACACCCTCTAAAGTGCAACTTGTTTGCTACCACTTGAGCGTGTGCGCCTATGGGTGCTGTACACCCACCCTCTAAAACACGTAAAAAAAGACGTTCTTCTTCAACGCAGCGTGCCGTTTCATTGTGATTTAACGGCTTTAGCGAAGCGAGAAATTTTTGATTTTTTTCCAATCCGGTAACCAAAACGGCTCCTTGTGCCGGCGCCGGAATCATCCAGTCTAGTACTACGCTATTTTCAGGAAGCATCTCTAATCGGGTAAGCCCCGCCAGTGCCATTACGGTTCCGTGATTTGAGGACTCTCGTAATTTTTTAAGTCGTGTGGGGACATTCCCCCTAATATCAACAATGTTGTGGGTAGGAAACGTATACCGCCACTGGGCAGCTCGGCGTAAACTGCTTGTGGCAATGGTGCTGTTTTCGGCTTTCCAGTTTTTTTTGTTTGGGATAAATACATCTTGCCACAATCCGCGTTTGGGCACAAATGCAGTAACAATACCCTCGGGGAGTTGTGTGGGGACGTCTTTCATGCTGTGCACGGCAATGTCGATTTCCCCTGCCAATAGGGCAACGTCTAGTTCTTTGGTAAAAATCCCTTGCACTCCCATCTCATAGAGGGGTTTTTGAAGCTGCTGGTCACCACTAGATGCTATGGGGACGAGTTCACTTTTTAGCCCAACAGAAGCTAGCAATGTCTGCACCCAACGCGCTTGCCAAAGCGCAAGGGCACTGCCGCGTGTTCCAATACGGATGAGCCTACTCATCAGCGCTTACATTAAAAAGAGTCTCTAAGGCTTTTGCGCTTTCTAGCGTGTTGTTGCTTTCGCGTAATTGATTCGCCATGCGGTTGGTAAGCTTTTGAATAAGGCGTTCAGAAACCACCGTGGCTTGTTTGGTGTCTAGGGCAGGATTTTTTTTGCGCTGCGCCGCCAGTTCTTGCTGCTGAATGTCTTCCATTAATTTTTTTACGGCAACTAGCGCAGGGGTAAACTTTCGAGTTTCGATCCACGCTTCAAATTCGGCACGTGTTTCCGCAATAATTCGCTCGGCATGTGGCACGTGCTTTTTACGTGCTTTTAGAGTTTCGTCCGACATTTTAGAAAGCTCGTCCAGATGGAGTAGTGTAACGTTGGGAAGATCTTTTACGTTGGTATGTACGTTTTTGGGCATGGACAAGTCCAAAATTAACAAGGGTTTATCGGAGTGTATAAGCGACTTGGCAATGGTGGGCTTTTCGGCTCCAGTAGCCACAACAAGCACATCGGCTTTGCGAATTTCAACAGGCAAATCCGCATAGTCTTTGACGTTAATATGGAATTTCCCCCCCAACTCCTCGGCGCGTTTGCGCGTTCGGTTAATCAGGGTAATATGGCTGTTTTTGGTATGCTTGACCAAGTTTTCACAGGTGTTGCGTCCAATTTTCCCAACCCCAAAGAGCAAGATGTTTTTGTCATCTAAATCTGGAATACTATCCAACATATAGCGCACCGAAACGTAGGAAACCGAAGTGGCACCAGAGGAGAGTTCTGTTTCGGTTTTGATGCGTTTGCTTGCTTGGAGTACCGCATTAAACATACGCTCCATGTAGGGACCTAACATTTGATGTTTTTTGGAACGCTTAAAACTTTGTTTGAGTTGTGAAATGATTTCAAAATCGCCTAAAATCTGGCTGTCCAAACCTGTGCCTACACGAAAGAGATGTGCAATGGCATGATGCCCATGGTGTATTACGCCAACCTTTTCAAAATCTTCTTTTGTGCCTTCTGAATGTGAAAACAATAGGTTTTTAAGCAACTCGATATCTTCAACTTCTGCGTAGATTTCGGTGCGGTTACAGGTAGAACTTACCACTAATGAAGAGATTCCTTTTTCACGCGCATCGTCTAGCAAATAGGGGATTGCCTTAGTGGTTAAGCTAAATTTGCCACGAACGGCAGCATCAGCTTTTTTATAGCTTACCCCTACACAATAAAAAATATCCGTTGCCGGCATATTTGGTTTTTTGTTGCGTAGCAAAAATAACGCACCCACCACACAAAAAATACCGCTAAAAGTACTTTTTCTAACGCTATTGGGTTTTTGGAAATTACGACGAATACCGCTGAAATTCTTTGTATTTTTGTAAAAATAATGCTAAACAAACTGGTGCTATGCAAAAAGAAAATACCGCTCTACGTCCCCAAATTGACCAACAAATTGAGGATGGTTTTTTTGTGTTGACTTATGAGAACACCACCGATATATCGCAACCAATTAAACGGTTTGTCGATGCGAGTTTGATTCAGTTTCACTTTTGTTTTCGTGGGAGTACTACGTTTCATTTTAACCAGCGTAGCTATAGCCTCCCCCTTTTAGATGAGCATGTATTGCTACTCTACAATCCCCAACGCGATTTGCCTATGGAACTAGACATTGCACCAAATTCACAATTGGTAACGGTGCTGATTTCCATCAAAAAATTCCACAGTTTGTTTTCTCAAGAAGCCGACCAGATAACTTTTTTGTCGGAGGAAAATATCAATAAAAAATACTACAAAGACCACATCATTACCCCTGCCATGGCAGTGGTGTTGAGCCAAATTTTGCAGCATCAACCCAATGCGCTGATGAGCCGATTGTACCTAAAAGGAAAGGTGTATGAGTTGCTCAGTTTGTATTTTAATCCTACCGAAGCAACCGATATTGCCGAGTGTCCGTTTTTGGTTGATGAAGAAAACGTGCGTAAGATTCGCAATGCAAAACAAATTATGTTAGAGCGCATGACGCAACCCCCTAGCTTACAGGAACTCTCCGATGAAATAGGGCTGAGCCTAAAAAAACTTAAGGAGGGCTTTAAGCAACTTTACGGCAGTACGGTCTATCAGTTTGTGTTGGATTATAAAATGGATTACGCCAGACAACTTTTAGGTTCAGGATCTCACAACGTAAATGAGGTTGCTTTGCAGCTTGGCTACAGCAATTCCAGTCACTTTATTGAGGCGTTTAAAAAGAAGTTTGGCACAACCCCAAAAAAATACCTATTGTCTGTATCTTCGTAACGAAAAATTGATGCTATGAAAGGAGTACTCCTGGTGAATTTGGGTTCGCCACAAAGTCCTACACCTAAGGACGTTAAGCCCTACTTGGAAGAGTTTTTAATGGACGAGCGCGTGATTGACGTCCCCAAATGGTTTCGTTCATTTTTGGTGAAGGGGATTATTTTAAAAACCCGTCCAAAACGCTCGGCAAAAGCCTACAAAAAAATATGGTGGGACGAGGGTTCTCCGCTTATTGTACTCTCTGAGCGTTTGCAAAAAAAAGTAGCTACCAAAACCTCGGTGCCTATTTCCCTAGCAATGCGCTACGGGCAACCCTCTATTGCTTCCGGGCTTGATGAATTGCATCAAAAAGAGGTTGATGAGGTGTTGTTGATTCCTTTGTACCCGCAGCATGCTATGGCAACTACCGAAACCATTTTGGTATTGGCAGAGGAAATTCGGGCAGCGCAGTACCCACACATGAAATTTACACACCTCCCAGCATTCTACCACCACGCCGATTATATTCGGGTGTTGTCGCATTCCATTCAAGAATATTTGCAAGAAAAACCGTGGGAGCACTTGTTGTTTTCGTATCACGGTGTTCCAGAACGGCATATTCGCAAATCGGATGTTACCAAATCGCATTGTAAGATTGACGGGCAGTGCTGTCAAACCCAATCGGAGGCTCACGCGTACTGCTACCGCCACCAGTGTTATGAAACTACACGTCAAGTTGCCGAATATTTGGAATTACGCCCAGGAACCTATTCAACATCGTTTCAGTCTAGGTTGGCGGGCGACAAATGGCTACGTCCCTACACGGACAAAACTGTGGAGGAATTTGCCAAAAAAGGCACCAAACACATGGCGGTAGTTACCCCGGCATTTATTTCGGATTGCTTGGAAACCTTGGAGGAAATTGGGATGGAAGCCAAAGAAGATTTCGAAGAAAAGGGGGGCGATGAAATGCACGTGGTGCCTTGCATCAACGACCGTGACGATTGGGTAAATGTGCTTAGCCGTTGGATAGACGAATGGGCAACAGCCTCATAGTTTTCAAAAAAGTGTACCTTTAGGTCGATAGAGAACACGTGGAAGCCTATAACTACATAAAAGCCTTACACCTCATTTTTGTGATTACCTATTTTGCGGGGTTGTTTTACATTCCTAGGCTTATGGTATATCAGGTAGAGGCTGCCACACGACCCAAAAACGAATCCGATATTTTATTGCCACAACTGCAACTTATGATGCGTCGTTTGTGGGTTATCATCACGGTGCCTTCGGGCATACTGGCAACGGTTTTTGCCGTATGGCTGTTGGTGCTTATGCCCGCTTGGCTAGCGCAACCTTGGATGTGGGTGAAGATCGTCTTTGTAGGGTTATTACTGCTTTACCACTTTAAAACACGGCAGTTTTACAAACAATTTTTACAAGGCAACCGCAAATATGGCACTACATTTTTTCGGCTGTGGAACGAAGGGGCTACGCTGATTTTGTTTGCGGTGGTTTTTCTTGCCATTCTGAAAAATAGTGTGCATTGGATTTTTGGACTTGTTGGCTTGGTAGGCTTAGCAGTACTGCTTATGCTTGGCATTCGGTTGTACAAAAAATATCGAACCCCAAAACAATAGCCTATGCGGTTTTTATCGCTTCGCGCACGCATTTTTATCGCCCTAATTTTTGTGGTGCTTATGGCGTCGTTGCTTATTGCCGGTGTTACCATTTTCCAGTATCGCGAGCAATCCAACACCTACCACGAACAGCGTTTGGCACGTAAAGAAAACCAACTCAAAAAACGCATTGACTACTTACTTGCCGAAGCTACCACAGCAGTAAATCCACAAAATGTAGCGGAAGTCTTAAAAACCCAAATTCCCCAAACCGCCGATGTGCTAAACATTAACTTTAGGGTGTATAACCTTGACGGTCTGCTTTTGGAATCGTCTCAACTGATGGAATCCCAACCCGAAGTGAAGCTATCCAAAGCCGTTATACATCAATTAAATGCCCATCCTATCGATAGGTTTATTGATGTAAGCACCCTTGATGGTGTTCGTATGCGCTCTTCGTATTTCTACATTTTTGACGCAAACAAAAGTCCTTTGGCGATTGTCAATGTCCCGTATTTTGATGATGATTCCCTCAGCTCTTTGGAGTTAAATGCCTTTTTGCTGCGCTTGGTTCAGGTCTATGTAATTATGCTGATTATTGCCATTGTATTGGCGTTTTTTGTTTCTTCCTACATTACCAGTTCTTTAGAAACGATAAGTGTAAAACTTAAGGAAACCAAACTTGCCAAAACGAATACTAAAATTCAATTGACCCGTGCGAGTAAAGAAATATCGGCGCTGGTGGATGCCTATAATCGCATGGTGGATGAGTTGGAAGAAAGTGCTGTAAAGCTTGCCAAATCGCAACGCGAGGTAGCGTGGCGCGAAATGGCAAAACAAGTAGCGCATGAAATCAAAAATCCCCTTACCCCTATGCGCCTAAGTATTCAGCATTTTGAGCAACAGGTTGCCAAAGGGAATTCAGCATGGACAGATGAAGTGCATGAATTTAGCCAATCGCTCATTCAGCAAATAGACACCATGAGTGCTATTGCTACGGCATTTTCGCAGTTTGCTGCCATGCCTTCGGGGCAATCAGAACGGTTGAATGTTACCGCCACGGTACAACGCACAATAGAACTGTATAAAGAAACCCCCATTGTTTTTGAAGCAACAGAAAAGTATTACGCCGAATTGGATGCTACGCAGTTGGTACGCATTGTCAATAACCTTATAACCAATGCTATTCAAGCCTGCACAACGGTTGATATTCCCAAGATTAACGTTCAGCTTATTGCTGATGAAAAATGGATTTATTTTTCGGTGGAGGACAATGGTGCAGGGATTCCAGAAACACTTCAAGAGCGTATTTTCGAACCTACATTTACGACCAAAACAAGTGGAATGGGATTGGGGTTAAGCATGGTCAAATCGATTGCAGAAGCCTATGGTGGTGCTGTAGAATTTGAATCTGTCCCAAATAAAACCACAAGATTTATAGTGCGTTTTCCTCGAGTAGATTAGGCTCGAATTCCCTTGCCAATGGTTGCCTCCAAGGCTTTAAGGACTTCCTCTTTATTTTCTTCTGGAATGTCTACTGGCGGGTGTGCGGTTAAAACCAACTTCGTGCCCAGACCTAGTGGAAACGTACCGTATTTGGTAAGCTTCCAAGAGTTACTTATCGAAACCCCAACAAGCTTTGCTTCAGGCATGGCTTTCATAAGCATAAGAAGCCCGGCATACTTAAACGGACGCGGCTCGTGATTTTTACTCCGTGTCCCTTCCGGAAAAATGATGGCACTGCGGTGGGTTGCAGCAAGTTGTTCTCCAAAGGCTTTGATGCTTACAAGTGCTTGCTTTGGGTTTTTTCGGTCGATGAGTACTGCCCCTCCATTTCTTAGATTAAACGAGATGCTTGGCACCCCTTTTCCCAATTCTTTTTTGGCAATAAATTTTGGATGCGCTTTTCTAAAAAACCAAATCAGCGGAGGAATGTCGTAGGTGCTTTGGTGGTTGGCGACAATAATATAGGATTGATTCTTTTCCAACGAAAAAGGCATATCAAACACCACGCGAGTACCCAACACATATAGTCCGTGTACGAGAAAAAAATTCAGAACATCGACACAAATTTTATGCGCCTGATATCCAAACAAATACATAATCCTTTGCAGTACGTCGAACAGCACAAGGATACCGCCAAAAAGGAGGTAATACAACACGCTAAGCGGGTAAGAGAGTAGCTTAGCCATGGTGCCGATTAGCAGTGTGCGTTATAGGCTTCTTTAAGGTTTTCGGCAATCAGTTCTGCCGGACGTCCCTCAATGTGGTGACGCTCTAGCATATGGACCAATTCACCGTCTTTAAAAAGCGCAATGCTAGGAGATGATGGCGGAAAAGGTACCATTTGACCGCGTGCTTCGGCAGTAGCTTCTTGATCAACGCCCGCAAAGACAGTAATGAGTTGTGAGGGAGTTTTGTCGTTGGCAAGAGACATACGCGCGCCGGGACGTGCATTGGCAGCAGCACAACCACAAACCGAGTTTACCACAACGAGTGTGGTTCCCTCTTTTTTTAATGCCGCGCTTACGCTATCGGCGGTGGTACATTGGGCAAAGCCTACGGCAGTTAGCTCGTCGCGCATAGGTTGAACAATTTCAGCAGGATACATAGCAAAAAGTTTTAGACTACAAAGATAAGCAAGCTGTTGGAATTTAGGCGCGTTCGCAATACACCATATAATAGCGCGGTGTGATGTAACGCAATAGCGGGCGAATGCCTATTTTTCCATAATCAGGAGATGCCCAAATCAGCGAATCTTTGATGATCCAACCACTTCTTTTGAGGAGATATTCAAATTGTTTAGGCTCAAACTCGTGATAGTGTTTGTCCCAATCATCTTTGGTATTCCAATAGGCAGGGGCAAACCATAATTTTAAGGGTACAGAGGCGATAAGTTTAGGCGTTTTGAGCTGATCTAAGATGTTAAAGGGCGCTAACATATGTTCAAAAATCTCAAATGCGGTAACGCAATTGGCATCGGTATTGAGATAGTCGTGATAGTCGGTGTCTAAATTTTCACCCTTTGTGTTCTGTACGGTGTACCCTGCATTGGCGATAAAATTTGCCAAATCATTAGGGGTGCCTAAATCTAAAATACGCGAGGCTTCGGGGAGATGCTTTTGTACAAATGCCAAGGTTTTGGCAAATCGTCTTGCTTCGGGTGTTTGCATGGGGTAAATGTAACATAATATATACAGCCATAAAATAGTAGAACCCTGAATTCCTTTGTACTTTTGCGGCATGCGTTGGGTATTTGCCTTTATTGGTTATTTAATTTTTCGTTTTCCCGGAGCCTTGTTGGGCTTTTTCTTGGGCAGTATTTTAGAGGCAGGAAGCCGTGGTCAAATCCGAACCACCTTCCAAACCACTCGAGTTTCGGCGCAAGAGTTTGAGCTGCGCTTGTTGGCATTGGCAAGTATGGTTATCAAAGCCGACGGCAAAGCCACACAATCTGAACTGGATTATGTGCGGGCACAGTTTGTGCAATTTTTTGGTAAAGACAGAGCCAATGAAATCTTCCGTATTTACAATGCTGAGTTTAAAAAATCGGGGATTACAGCCATGGATATTGGGCAGTTTTTGGTACAACGCACGCGCTACGAAGCCCGGCTGCAAATGCTCGATTTTTTGTTTCGCATTGCCAAAGCCGACGGCAAGGTTTCCCCCTCAGAGCTCGACAAACTCCAAGAAATTGCGGGCTATATGCGTATTGGCGCAGCTGATTACAACAGCATCAAAGCCATGTTTGTTGCCCAGACCGATAGTGCCTACACCATTTTGGAGGTGTCTAAATCGGCAACCGATGCGGAAATCAAAAAGGCATATCGTGCACTGGTAAAAAAGCATCATCCCGATAAAGTTCGTAACTTGGGGCAGGCCGCGGAACAGGCTGCCAAAAAGAAGTTTCAACGCATCCAAGAAGTGTA
>JBMYLU010000018.1:0-9078 GCA_049596595.1 Flavobacteriaceae bacterium
CGGTTCGAAAAGACGTAACCGCAAAGTGTTACGGAGGCGACATCACCCGAAAGCGTAAGCTTCTGGAGCGCCAGAAAAAGGGGAAAAAGAAAATGCGCCAAATCGGAAATGTGGAAATTCCGCAACAAGCATTTATGGCAGTGCTTAAGCTGAATGAGTAGCTAGACTGCAATTTGTGTAACGCCAACTTTTTTCTATATTTAAGCATATGCACAAAAAAGATTACAACACCGTTGTGGTGGGCGTGGCGTTTTCGCCCAATTTGCAAGCAAATGTCTTTGAAGCACTCCGAATGAGCGTGTTCTTCAACGCTTCGCTTGTTATGGTGCATGTAGGTGAAAAGTCTGCAGAAAAAGAAAAAAAACTGGAAAAGATTATTGCTGATTTTCCCGAAGCGCTTCCCTCGTATACAGTCCTTTGGAAAGCTGGTCACCCCGTAGAAGTGTTGCTCAGTGCGTGTGTTTCCGAAAACGCAGACCTGCTTATTTTGGGAGCTATTCAACGTGAGGGATTACTCAAATACTATATCGGCTCTGTAGCAAGGAAGCTTACGCGAAAGTGCCCGTGCGATGTGTTGCTTTTGATAAAGCCCTCTGTGGAACGCATTCCTTGTTCCTATGCTGTGGTTAATGGATTGGCAGACGAAAAAACGGAGGATACCATTTTGCGTGCTTTTTATGTGTTGTCTTCTTTGGGGGCAACACGGCTGACAATTGTAGAAGAAATTTCTGAAGATGATGTGGCGGTCAAGGTTGATGATGACAGAAGTTTGCGCAAATCGACCATCGTTAAAGAGCGGATTCGGATTCGTGAAAAGTCTCGAGTAGAGCGGATTTTAGCGCGCGTACCCAAACAAATGACTACTGCCGTGCAACACGATATTCAACCTATTTTTGGAAGACGTGGTTATTCTATCGGGCATTTTGCTCGGGTAAAACGCGCCGATCTTTTGGTAATGAATGCCCCGCAGGCGAACTCCTTTTGGGATAGGGTTTTCCCCCACGATATTGAGTATATTTTGCCCACCGATGTTTTAATTGTTCGCTAATGGAAAAGCCTTCTGTGTTTGCTGGACTCCGCAGCAATATTTTCGCTGGATTTGTGGTGTCGCTTATTGCCTTGCCTTTGGCGCTGGGGTTGGCGGTGGCTTCTGGCTTTCCAATGGTTGCAGGAATTGTAACTGCCGTTGTGGGTGGGGTGCTGGTTTCTATTTTTGGTGGGTCTTATGTTACTATTACAGGACCTGGCTATGGCTTAGTCGTTGTGTTGTTGAGTGCAGTTGCTGTGTTAGGAGAAGGGGATATGCAAGCGGGCTATTTATACGCTTTGTCTGCTGTGATCATTTCTGGGGTGTTGCTGTTACTTTTTGGGTTTTTACGTTTTGGCGCGCTTAGCGATTTCTTTCCTGCGTCTGCAATTCAGGGAATGCTCTCAGCAATTGGGGTTACGCTTTTAACCAAACAACTTTATGTTATGCTGGGCAACATGAAAACCAAAGGCACTGTTTTGGAGCTTTTGGCGGGTGTGCCAGATCTCGTGTTTTCGCTTCAAATTGCACCTTCCGGACAACTTTATGCGGTGGAGCTCGGTGTGATTAGTTTGCTAATAATGTTGTTTTACAGCAAAATTACGAATCGTTTTTTTCGGCTTATTCCCGCTCCTATGTGGGTCATTTTGTTGGCGTTGTGTTTTGATGCGTATTTTTCGATTATAGGTGGAGAAAACCCTATCGACAAAAAACTGCTTATTTCGTTGCCAAACGATATGTTAACCGCTGTTCCAATGCCCAATTTTTCGAAATGGAAAGAGCCTGTTTTTTGGGGAATTGTATTATCTGTAACGCTTGTTTCTAGCATCGAGTCGCTGTTGAGTATAAAAGCGGTAGACAAACTGGACCCCGAAAAACGACGGTCTAACATCAATAAAGATATGCGCGCCCTCGGGTTAGCAACAATAGTGAGTGGGTTTTTAGGCGGAATGAATGTGGGAACCGTTATTTCTCGAAGTTCTGTCAACGTCAACAATCAAGCTTCTAACCGCTCTTCCAACTTTTTTCACGCCTTGTTTCTGTTGCTGTTTGTGATTGTTTTTCAAGAGCAATTAGGGCGAATACCATTTACCTCATTAGCCGCGATACTGGTTTACACCGGTTATAAACTTACAGCGCCCGCCATTTTTGTGCGTATGTACCGCATTGGAAAAGAGCAGTTATTCATCTTTTTAACAACGCTAATCGCTACACTTCTAACCGATTTGATTTCGGGAATTTTAATCGGGCTGCTTGCTACATTTTTGGTGCATGTGCTGCTCAACAAAGCCTTTTGGTTGTTTTCGCGTAACCTGCTTAAACCCAATGTGTTGATGTACAAAGAAAACGAAACCCAAAGCTATTATGTGGGAGTTATCCATTTTTGCACCTTCTTGAATTTTTACAAGCTCAAAGCCAAGCTGGATAAAATCCCACAGACCGAAAAGGTCGTGGTTGACTTTTCGCTTTGCACTTTTGTAGATCATACCGTTCAGGAAAGTCTACACAACTATGAAGAGCTTTTTGTGCGTAAAGGCGGTGTGGTTGAAATTGTTGGATTGGATGTTCACGATACGGACTCGAGCCACCCTTTTGCGGTTCGTACATTGAGACCCTTTCAAAACATTCGCGTTTTTGGCCGAGGAAAAACACGCCGACAACATCAATTGGAGGCATTGGCTCAAGAAAGGGGCTGGAAATATGAAGAATCCCCTAAAGCACAAAAAAACCTGCTTCGTGATCACCTTGGGTATGAAACCACTTCTGTTGAACGAATCTACAATCGGATTTCGAGCCCGACCAAAGACTTGTCGCTGTTTGATATTACCTACAGTGAAGGGGTGTTTATTGCTAAAGAAAGTGTGCAAACTACCTTATTGCGGGTTCGCTTGACATCGCCTGTTCCGGTGTTTTCGTTTGATAGAGAAATGCTTTTGGAAAAATTGTCGCATCTGGCGGGATTCCACGACATTGATTTTCCCGAACACCCCGATTTTTCAGACGATTTTTATGTCCGTGGCAACGACCCTAAAAAAATTAGAGCGTTTTTTACCCCTGAACTTATTTCGTTTTTCTCGGCATATGGGTTTTACCATATTATGTGTAACGGAAGCGAATTGATAGTGCGTCAGTTTTTACGCCCTGCTTCGCCTGCAGAAGCTTCGGCAATGATCGCCTTTGGGCTTGCGCTCAAGGAAAAGATTGACGGATAAAACTTTTGTACCTTCGTCAGTATGAAACTCCACGCAATAGAGACGGGCAACTTTAAACTAGATGGCGGCGCCATGTTTGGTGTAGTGCCCAAAGCTTTGTGGAGCAGAACCAACCCTGCTGATGACAAAAACCGTATTGACCTTGCTGCACGATCGCTGCTTATCGAAGATGGTGACCGCCTTATTTTGATTGACGCTGGCATGGGGAATAAGCAAGAAGAAAAGTTTTTTAACCATTTTGGGCTTTGGGGAAATCATTCCCTCGACAAATCGTTGCAAGCTGCAGGGTTTTCAAGAGAAGATATAACCGATGTGTTTTTAACGCACTTGCATTTCGACCACTGCGGGGGTGCGGTGCGGTGGAACAAAAACAGAACCGGCTATGAGCTGTCGTTTCCAAATGCAACCTATTGGAGTAACCAAGCGCATTGGAATTGGGCAACAAAACCCAACGCCAGAGAAAAAGCATCTTTTTTAAAAGAAAATCTCTCACCTATTGAAGCAAGCGGTCATCTTAAATTTATGGAACACCCTGAAGGTTCCTTTTTGGAAAAAAGTGCCCTTGGTTTTGGTGTTTTGTTTGTGGATGGACATACCGAAAAGCAAATGATTCCGCACATTTCCTACAACGGAAAAACAATAGTGTTTATGGCTGACCTTTTACCCACTGTAGGGCATTTGCCTTTGCCTTACGTGATGGGCTATGATGTGCGTCCGCTAGAAACGCTCAAAGAAAAAAGTGCATTTTTAACCCGTGCTGCAGATGAAGATTTTGTGCTGTTTATGCAACACGATGCTCACAACCCTTTGCTAAGAGTACAGCACACTGAAAAAGGTGTTCGCCTTTTAGAATCATTACCTATTCAAGCCTTAAACTCCTTATAACCCATGAGACCCTTACTTTTTTTTCTTTTTGGACTTGTTGCCTTTGCGCAACCACAACCCGGCTATTGGCAACAACACGTAGACTACACCATGGAGGTAGATGTTGATGTAAAAACCTTCCGTTATTCCGGCACACAAGAACTGGTGTATACTAACAAATCGCCCGACACCTTAAATCGGGTTTTTTATCATTTGTACTTTAACGCCTTTCAACCCGGTAGTGAAATGGATGTGCGGTCTAGAAACATTTCTGACCCCGATTCACGAGTGGGTTCGCGCATCGAAAAATTGACTCCCGAAGAAGTCGGCTTTTTGCACGCCAAGACCCTTGCCCAAGACGGAGAACCTTTGCGTTTTAAAGAAGAAGAAACAATTTTGGTGGTGCCCTTGGCAAAGCCTTTGGCGCCAGGGGCTAGCACTACACTTTCTATGGTTTTTGAAGGGCAAGTGCCCAAGCAAATTCGCCGAAGCGGACGCGACAGCAAAGAAGGTGTGGCACTATCAATGACCCAGTGGTATCCCAAATTGGCGGAATACGACCACGAAGGCTGGCATGCCAACCCCTATATTGGACGTGAGTTTCATGGCGTTTGGGGAAATTTTGATGTAAAGCTTACCCTTGACAAAAAATATATTGTTGGCGGAACCGGCTATTTGCAAAATCCTGAGGAAGTGGGTCACGGATACGCCGAAAAGACCAAAAAAACAAAGGGCAAAAAGCTGACTTGGCATTTTGTTGCGCCAAATGTGCACGACTTTGCATGGGCAGCTGACCCTGATTACATACACGATATCCTTGAAACCGAAAGCGGTGTAACGCTCCATTTTTTATATAAAAACAATCCTGACATTTTAGAAAACTGGAAAAAGCTTCAGCCCGATACGGCAAAGCTGTTGGCATTTTTCAATAGGGCTATTGGAGCATACCCTTATAAGCAATACACCATTTTGCAGGGCGGAGATGGGGGTATGGAATACGCGATGTGTACCCTAATTACTGGGGAACGCAGCTATGAAAGTTTATACGGCGTGACCTCACACGAATTGGCACACTCCTGGTTTCAACATGTATTGGCGTTTAATGAGTCTAAATACGCCTGGATGGATGAGGGGTTTACCACTTTTATTGATGCTGTTGGGGAACAAAATCTAAAGGGGGTTGATGCGTTTGCGCCTTCGTATAGCAGTTACCGCGCCCTTGTGAATAGTGGTTTGGAAGAGCCTTTAACTACTCACGCAGACCGTTTTGCTACCAACCGAGCTTATGGCACTGGAAGCTACAGCAAAGGCGCAATTTTCTTGAGTCAATTGGCATATATTATTGGCTATGATGCGCTCTTATCTTCGCTACAACTTTTTTACTATCATTTTGCGTTTACACACCCAACGCCTAATGACTTTAAGCGCATCGCCGAAAAAGTTTCGGGCATTCAATTGGAATGGTACCTCAACGATTGGACGCGTACTACAAAAACTATTGACTACGCCATAAAAAGCGTTACCGCCAAAGGCGAACAAACGGAAGTCGTGTTGGAGCGTATAGGCGAAATGGGCATGCCTATTGATTTGGGGGTGCTTTATAAAGACGGTAGCCGAACCATGTATAATATTCCCCTTCAAATGATGTTTGGAGAAAAGCCTCCTCTTGATGGTTTTTCCGACTGGAGAGTAGAAAACGATTGGGCGTGGGCGAGACCAACATACACCCTAATTGTTGATGCTCCATTAACTGAAATTGAGTTGTTGGTTATTGACCCGCTAGAACTTTTGGCAGATATAAACCTTGATGATAATGTTTTCGAAAACGAAAAATGAAGTCGTTAGCCTAAAAGGCAAAAAAGAGATCGAACTTCTTTTTGCTCAAGGTAAACACTTTGGTAAAGCGCCGTTAAAGCTGGTTTGCGCCAGCGGAACTGATGCTTTGGCGTTGGGTTTTGGCGTATCAAAACGAAACTTTCCAAGGGCTGTGGATCGAAATCGGATCAAGCGATTGATGCGCGAGCAATTTAAGTTGCAACGAGCAAATGCGGATTACACGATTTTTTATGGAAAAGGGTTCTTTATTTACACAGGCAACGTATTGCCATCGCTTCATGATTTAGAAAAGCCGATGTCCGAACTTATACGTCGTTGGCGTTCCTTGGCGGAAGTGTCATAGGAATATGTGGAATGCCATCTTCCAAATAACCCTTATCCGATTGCAAAAACCCGAGCGATTCGTAAAAAGATTTTAAGCGTTCTTGCGCGGAAATAAAAATGGGGGTTTCTGCAGGCACTTCAGATATGGATTTTTCCATTAGCAGCCTGCCTAGGTTTTGTCTTCTTTGGGTTGGATGCACCACAACGCGACCAATAACTGAAGGGGTTTTATTTAAGAAAATTCGAGAGTAGCCCACAAGCTTTTGGTCTTCATAAACAAGTAAGTGTATTGCCTCTTGGTCTTTTCCGTCGGGGTCTAAATACGCGCATTCTTGCTCAACAACAAAAACATCGGCGCGAAGCGCCAAAACCGCATAAAGCGCCTCTTTTGTTAATTCATCCCACGAATATGTCTGCCATCTTAGCGGCATTGTGGAATTTTGTTCACTCTATTTTGGTGTCTTCCTCCCTCAAAATCGGTAGCAAGAAACGTTTTTACCATGTCAATAGCTACTTCGGTAGTAACAAAACGGGCAGGGATACTTAAAATATTTGCGTTGTTATGTTGTCGGGCTAAGGCTGCAAGTTCTGCTGTCCAGCAAAGAGCAGAACGTATTTCTGGATATTTGTTAGCAGTCATGTTAGCACCATTTCCGCTACCACAAATAATAATTCCTAAATCCGCATTACCATCACGGACGTCTACAGCCACGGGATGGATAAAGTCAGGATAATCCACGCTATATGTGGTATCGGTTCCGTGATTCTTATATGTATGACCTAACGCTTCTAAAACGGTAAAAAGGTTTTGTTTTAGTTCTGGTCCCGCGTGGTCGTTTCCAATAGAAATATGCATCCTTAAATTTTAGGTCTAAATTACGATTTTATTGGTGTTGATAAACATAATGTTTACAGGTTATGAAAAAGTTGATTTTGTAAACAGCTGTGTTTATTTTTTTTAATAAGTGCTAATAAAAGAATGGTTTAATATACATCTATATAAAATATCTTTTCTTGCAACTTTATTTATCCGTGTTTATTGAATTTTCGTTCACATATTTTTGAGGTTTATTAACATTAATAATATATAAAAAAAACATTTTAAATCCTTTATTTTGAATATATTAAAGTATAATCAAAAAAGTTATTCTTGTTATAAACACACTATCATAAACATGAATCTATTTTAAAATTTGAAGAAAATATAAGATGATTAATTAACATGTGAATAACGATTTCTGTGGCAATAGAAACTGTACCTTTGCCAATATGGGGAAAAAAAAGAAATCACTGTCCGTTCAGAAAAACATTCTGAATATATTAGATCAATTCCCCTCACAAGCCTTTACCTATAAACAAATCAGCGCTAAGCTAGGCATAGACGATCCTAGCGGAAGAAACCATATTATTAAAAGCCTTAAAAAATTAGCAGAAAAGAAATTAATTGAACAAGTAACACGTGGAAGTTACAAAGCAAAACCAAGGAAAAATTACCATGAAGGGATTTTAGATTTATCAGGAAAAGGAGTTGGGTATATTGTTTCTGATGATTTTGAGGAAGATGTAATGGTTTCACCAAACCAATTTCATAAAGCATTTAGCGGCGATACGGTTCGCTTTTATGTGTATCCCGCTAGAGGAAAGAAAAAAAAAGAGGGTAAAATTTTGGAAGTGGTTGAACGCAAACGCAAGCATTTTGTGGGCACACTTCAAAAAAAGAACGGGACCATGTTCGTTCGAGTAAGCCCAAAAATAGCACCAGTAGATTTTTACATAGATGTGGCACCAAAGGTAAAAACGGAAGATGGCGACAGGGTACTGATTGCGTTTACCAAATGGAAAGATACCAAATCACCTCAAGCAAAAATTGTAGAAGTATTAGGAACACCAGGTGAGGCGGACACCGAAATCCATTCTATTTTGGCAGAATATGGGTTGCCCTACACATTTGAAAGTCATATAGAAGCGGAAGCCAACCAAATAGACATCCATTTAGACCCCAAAGAAATTGCGCGCCGTATGGATTATCGCGATGTACTAACCTTTACCATTGACCCTACAGATGCAAAAGATTTTGACGATGCACTATCCTTCAAAGCGCTGGAAAACGATTTATTTGAGGTTGGTATTCATATTGCAGATGTATCGCATTATGTAAAACCAGGTACCCTTTTGGATGATGAAGCGTATCAACGCGCAACATCGGTGTATTTGGTAGATAGAGTGGTTCCAATGTTGCCAGAACAATTATCAAACAAAGTATGTTCACTGCGACCAAATGAAGAAAAATTCACGTTCTCTGCCATTTTTACGCTTGATAAACACGGAAACGTACGTGATCAAAAATTTGGAAGAACAGTTATCAACTCCAATTACCGATTTGCCTACCACGAAGCACAACATATTATTGAAACCCAACAAGGAACTATTCCTGCTGAAATTTCACTTTCAAAACAAAGCTATACCGCTAGCGAAGACGTGGTACAAGCCATTCTTCAATTGGATCAAACCGCAAAACACTTGCGTAAAAAACGTATGAAAAGCGGAGCCATTTCGTTTGACAAAGAAGAGGTAAAATTTCAATTAGACGAGAAAAAAAAACCAACAGCTGTTTTTGTAAAAACAAGTAAAGACGCCAACAAACTCATAGAGGAATATATGTTGCTTGCCAACAAAAAGGTGTCGGAATTCGTTTCCAAACAAGACCCAAACAAAACCTTTGTGTTCCGTATTCACGATGAGCCATGTCGACCGCGACGACCTACCCGATCAAGGCACCATCATTTGGACGGAAACCGTACAAGTAAAAGGCGA
>JBMYLU010000019.1:0-8930 GCA_049596595.1 Flavobacteriaceae bacterium
AAGAAAGAAACCGTTTTATTTAGTTTTGTTTTGGTCGCCGTGTTGGTACGTTTGTTACCTCATCCACCCAATGTAGCGCCCATTACCGCCACAGCCCTTTTTGCAGGTACGTTTTTTAGCCGCAAACACTTGGCAGTACTTATGCCACTTTTGGCAATGGTCTTTACCGATGTGTTTCTTGGCTTTTCCATGATAACCCCTGTGGTGTATCTTTCTTTTATAGCCATAACCGCCTTGGGAATGGTCTTTAAAAAAATGAACATTGGCACGGTATTGCTTAGCAGCTTGGTGTTTTTTGTGTTGACAAACCTAGGGGTTTGGATATTGCATTATCCGCTTACCGCTGAAGGACTAGCTACTTGCTTTACGCTTGCTATTCCGTTTTTTATCAACTCCATTTTGGGTGATTTGTTCTTTAGCGTAGTGCTGTTGTTTGGCTATCGTTTTGCCGCACAACGTTTGCAACTTATCTAAGCTTCAATAGCTATTAATGCAAGCTTTTCAATTTAACCACATTGCTCTTGCCGTAAAAGATGTCAATGAATCGATTGCTTTTTACCAAAAAGTATTTGGCCTTAAAGAAATTGAAAACACCGCATCAAACTCCAAAACACGATGGTTGTCATTAAACGAGGGTAAAGAGCTTCATCTTATTCCAAAACCCGAAGCAACTGTTCAGGTTGTGAAAGAAGTCCATTTTGCGTTAGCTACAACAGACATTCATCTGTTTGCAAAACGTTTATCAGCCCTAGATATACTTTATTCCGATTGGCTGGGAACACCCGAAAAAATTCATATTCGTAAGGACGGGATAAAGCAACTTTATTTTCAAGACCCAAACGGTTATTGGATAGAAGTGAATAACATAGATAAAATCCAGTAGCGTCACTCTTCTTGCGTGGGGCGTTCCAATAAATCTACCTGATAGTCTAAGGCGTTTTCCTCACCCGATAGACGAACAATATCTTTGTCAATCTTTTTAAACTCTTTTGCTGAGGCGTTGTATTGGTTAACGACTGTCCCAATAGATTTGCCCAAGCGGGTATGCACATCTTCAAAAGCATTAAGATGAGCCGAAAGCTTATCTACATTCTTTAAAATATCTTGAATGGAGTTCTCAATTTTCAGATTATGCAACGCCTTTACTGTGATTTGTAGCATGGGAAACAAGCTCATAGGCGATACAATCATGACCTTTTTTTCATAGGCATAAGACACCAAATCGCGAGAGTTTATTTGCAGTGTTCCTACCCTGCTGTTAAGCAAATCTTGATACAACCCATCGGCGGGAATAAACATATAGGCATAATCTGTAGTGGTTTCGTTTGGACGAATGTATTTTGCCGTTTCGTCTATGCGTTTTTTAATATCGCCTTTAAACAATTGCTCTAGCGATTTAATGGCTTCCGCATCGCTACTCTCCACCATTTTATTGTAATTGTCCAAAGAGAATTTGGCATCAATGGGAATAATAAAATCACCCACTTTTACAATGGCGTCCACCACTTCTCCATTAGTAAACGCATATTGCATCTGAAAAAGTTCGGGTGGCAGCACATTTGCCAAAAGGTTTTCCAACTGGATTTCACCCAAAATACCACGCTGCTTGGAATTGCCTAGGATTTTCTCAAGAGTTTTCATCTGATTGGCAAAACTCAACACCTGCTCGTTGGTACCTTTAATCTCGGAAAGGGCTTTGGTAACGTCTGTTATAGCCTTTTTAGATTCCGCAAATTGTTGTGTAATAGACTGATTAGACGAACGCTGGTAATCGCTGATTCCCTTAGTAATAGTATTGAGTTTCTGCTCTAACTCTACACGGGTTTCCTTAGCATTGGCATCTGTTTCTTTCCGAATGGCTTGAATTTCATCACGCAATTGTGCATTGAGCTGCATCAAAAATTCATTCGAAACGCCTTTGGATTGGTTCTTTTGAATGATGAAAAAAAATACAACAAGGGCTATAACAACAATAAAAACAGGAATCCACTCCATTTAAAAATGTTTCAATAAATATACGTGAATTCCCGTAATCTATTTTGTCAAATACATCTTCCTTCTGCCGTATAGCTCGTAGAATTCATCATCCTTCAAACTATCGATAAACAAGATACTCTCTCCCGTACTTTTCATTTCAGGTCCAAGTGCCTTGTTTACATTCGGGAATTTGTTGAATGAGAATACAGGTTGCTTGATGGCAAAGCCTTCCAACTGTGGATTGAAATCAAAATCGGAAAGTTTTTTGTCGCCAATCATCACCTTGGTAGCGTAATTTACATAGGGCTCTTTGTATGCCTTTGCAATAAACGGAACGGTTCGGGAAGCCCGTGGATTGGCTTCGATAATATATACCACATCATCTTTGATGGCAAACTGGATATTGATTAGTCCAACCGTGTTTAGTGCCAGTGCAATTTTCTTGGTATGATCGATGATTTGTTGCATCACAAAATCGCCCAAATTAAATGGCGGCAGGGTAGCATTTGAATCACCCGAATGGATTCCACAAGGCTCAATATGCTCCATAATTCCAATGATATAAACATTTTCTCCGTCGCAAATGGCATCTGCTTCCGCCTCAATAGCACCGTCTAGATAATGGTCTAAAAGCAATTTGTTGTTTGGAATTTTATGCAATAAATCCACCACATGCTTTACCAAATCTTCTTTATTGATAACAATTTTCATTCCCTGACCACCCAATACGTAAGAGGGCCGTACCAAGATGGGGAAACTCAATTTGTCTGCAAGTTCAAGTGCCTCGTCTGCGGTTTCCGCTACACCAAATTCCGGATAAGGAATGTTATTTTCTTTGAGTAGTGTTGAAAAACTTCCGCGGTCTTCCGCAAGGTCTAACGACTGGAAGCTAGTCCCCATAATTTTAATGCCATAGCGATCTAACTTTTCGGCAAGTTTAAGCGCCGTTTGGCCTCCTAACTGAACAATAACTCCCTCGGGTTTTTCATGACGAATGATATCGTAAATGTGCTCCCAAAAAACAGGTTCAAAATAAAGTTTATCTGCCGTATCAAAATCCGTAGAAACTGTTTCAGGGTTACAGTTAATCATAATGGTTTCATAGCCGGCTTCGCTAGCCGCCAAAACGCCGTGGACACAGCAATAATCAAACTCAATACCCTGTCCAATGCGGTTAGGACCCGAACCAAGAACTACAATTTTCTTGCGGTCAGTTACCACGCTTTCGTTATGTACAGAAACTTCCCCTTCAGCAGTTTCCATGGTATTCTCAAACGTAGAATAATAATATGGTGTTTGCGCTTTAAACTCGGCTGCACAAGTATCTACTAACTTGTATACACGATGAATGTTTAGTTCGTCTCGTTTGTTATACACCTGACTTTCCAAACAACCTAACATATGTGCAATTTGACGATCGCCATAGCCTTTTTGTTTTGCTTCCAAAAGCAATTCTTTTTCTATACTGTCAATGGTGTAGGTAGAAATTTCTTTCTCCAAATGGAACAATTCCTCGTACTGCTTTAGGTACCACATATCAATTTTGGTGATATCGTAAATTTTACGCAGCGGAATACCCATGGCAATCGCATCGTAAATCACAAATACCCTATCCCACGAAGCGTGCGTGAGTTTTTCAATGATGGTGTTGTAATCGGTATAGCCTTTCCCATCTGCGCCAAGTCCGTTGCGCTTAATTTCTAGCGATTGTGTGGCTTTGTGCAAGGCTTCTTGAAACGAACGTCCGATACCCATAACCTCGCCAACGGCTTTCATCTGAAGTCCTAAGGTGCGGTCTGAGCCTTCGAATTTATCAAAGTTCCAACGAGGAATTTTAACGATAACATAGTCCAAAGTAGGTTCAAACAATGCTGAAGTAGATTTAGTAATCTGATTGTCTAACTCGTCGAGTGTGTAGCCTATTGCCAATTTGGAAGCCACTTTTGCAATGGGATATCCTGTAGCCTTACTTGCCAACGCTGAAGAACGCGATACCCGAGGATTGATTTCGATAGCAATAATATCCTCTTTATCGTCAGGACTAACAGCAAATTGCACGTTACAGCCACCGGCGAAATCTCCAATGCTGCGCATCATTTTTATAGCCATATCGCGCATTTTCTGATAGGTTCTATCCGAAAGTGTCATAGCGGGTGCTACTGTGATAGAATCTCCCGTGTGAATCCCCATGGGATCCATGTTTTCAATAGAACAAATGATAACAACATTGTCATTATTATCGCGCAAAAGCTCTAATTCGTACTCTTTCCAGCCCATCATGGCTTTGTCAATCATCACCTCGTGAATGGGTGAAATTTCAAGTCCACGACGCATCAATTCATCAAACTCCTCCTCTTTATAAACAATAGCGGCACCTGCACCACCAAGTGTGTATGATGCCCTTATGCAAAGTGGAAAGCCAAATTCTTGCGCAATTTCCTTTCCTTTTAAGAACGAGGTTGCTGTGGCTTGTGGAGCCATAGGAACATCTATTTGCTCCATAAGCTCACGGAACTTTTCTCTGTCCTCGGTAATGTTAATCGCGTCAATGTTTACCCCAATAAGTTTTACACCAAAATCTTTCCAAATGCCTTTTTCGTCGGCTTCAATACAAAGGTTGAGGGCTGTTTGTCCTCCCATTGTAGGCAAAACAGCATCAATTTGCGGATGCTCCTTTAGGATTTTAATAATAGATTTTGTGGTGAGTGGCAACAAATAGACATGATCGGCCATGGAAGGGTCTGTCATAATGGTTGCTGGGTTGGAATTGATGAGTATGGTTTCAATTCCATCTTCTCTGAGGGAGCGCAACGATTGCGACCCCGAATAATCAAATTCACAGGCTTGCCCAATTATAATGGGTCCTGAGCCGATGATAAGGATACTGTTTAGGTCTTTTCTTTTTGGCATATGTAGCAGCTAAAAGGTGGTCAAAATTCTTTCGAAGATATACAAAAAAAAGGTGCTACTAATAAAGTAACACCTTGATGTTTTCAACGATTTATTCACTTATTTTTTGTGACGCGGTTCGGATGAAACAGAAAGTTTTTTGCGTCCCTTGGCGCGTCGAGAGGCTAAAACCTTACGACCTGCAGCAGAGGACATGCGCTCCATAAATCCGTGTTTGTTACGGCGTTTTCTTTTAGAGGGTTGAAACGTTCTTTTCATCGTATTTTTCTTAAGACGGGTGCAAATATACAATAACTAAGGTCAAGACCAAACAACCCTAACGTATAATTATGTAAATTTGCATCACAAAAAAAAATTCTATGTTCCCAAAGTTCATAAAAATCGTTCTAGCCGTGCTTACGGTAGGTTATGCAGTATATCAATTTGCTGAGTCTAACATTGGAAATGGTATTGCATTGGTGTTTTTGGCAAGTGTCTTTGTGTTTCTATATTTTAAAAACGAATTAATACTACTGTCATTCTTAAGACTCAGAAAGCAAGATTTTGAGGGAACCCTGCGATGGTTGCAACGCATTAAAAATCCACAAACGGCATTAACTCAAAAACAACAAGGGTATTTTCATTTTTTGCATGGGGTAATTGAAGCACAAAAAAACCTTACCAAAGCAGAACGGCATTTTAAAAAAGCTATTTCATTAGGCTTGAACATGAAACATGACTTAGCTATGGCAAAATTGAGTTTGGCGGGAATTGTTATGCAAAAACGTCGTAAACGCGAAGCTACTACACTACTTAATGAGGCAAAAAAATTGGACAAACAAGGGATGCTAACAGAGCAAATCAAGCTTATGCAGCAGCAGCTAAAGAAAATTTAAGCATCTCACCCTTTCCAATCCTCTAAAATTATTTTAGGTAGGTTTTGGCTAAACCATTTTGCCCTTGTTATTATCATTACATGTGTTCCCTTAGCAATTGGGATGTAATCTTTTAGATAAAAAACAGGAAAAACCAAGTCATACGTGCCATGAATATGTACCACATTAGGCAAAGGATCTTCTTGTTCCCAGTTAAAAAAAGCTTCTAAGGCCCAATCTAAATATTGAGGCTCGCGTACAGATAAATATTTTTTATTTAAATCCATTCGTTTTCGAGCAGCAGGCCCAAACATAAACCCCACAAAATCTTCAAGGTTGTCTACCCATTGGGTAGGGAAAAAGCGATACGCTTTAGTTTTGCGGGTTATGCGCATGTGAACAGGGAATTCTTTGTGACTGCGCACGCTTGATACAATCACCACTTTTCGACATGAGATTATTTTTGACATTTCTTGTACTAAAATGCCTCCAAAAGAAACACCAACTAAAACAGGGTCGGGGTGCGCAATCTTTTCACACATGCGTTCGGCATAAGAAGTTATAGTTTCATTTTTATTTGGAGGAAACCATGCCAAGCGATGGATTTTAAACAAGCTCCCAAGTTGTATAAAATCAAATATAGCGGTATTGGCAGCCATGCCAGGAACCATATACACATGAATAACTGCGCTCTTTCTCATTGCACTCTCAATGTACGTAAAATTTTGTAACTTTGCAGTCCAGCAAAAATTTAATGGAAAAAATTAACGTTACAGACAATTCTTTTTTGCGTCAGTTTGAAACTGAGGTTGGCGGTGAATTAGCCAAAATAGAATACTCACAGCAGGAACGTAAAATCTTCCTTACCAAGTTGGTAGTGCCCAAAGAAAAATGCCAAAACGACTTTAGCGATGCATTTATAAAGGAAGTTCTTTCCATTATAGCTGAACGCAACATAAGCATGATGCCCACAAGCCCCGAAATTGTACGCTTTGTCCGTAAGAACAAACGCTACCGCAGCATGCTTCCTATTGGAGTTCGCATTTAAGCGACTCATTCTTCTTTTTTTGTTACAAAACGAAATTCCATCAACCCATCGTCGGCGATTTGGGTAAGCGTTACTTTGTGTATGGTATTACAAAGCGATGGGTCCCAAAAGCTTTTCACTTTCACGTAGTTGGGTGTAAATCCGTGAATATATCCGTTTTTGTTCTCCGACTCGAAAAGCACTTCTTGCGTAGTACCCAACTGCTGTTCGTAGAATGCCCTGCGCTTTTTCTGAGATAAGCCACGCAGCATTTTACTTCGTTTGGCACGAACATTTTTTGGTACGGGGTTTGGCATTTCTGCAGCTAATGTATTGGCGCGCTCCGAATAGGTAAACACATGCAGATACGAAACGTCAAGCGCATTTAGAAAATGATAGGTTTCCATAAAATGTTCATCCGTTTCACCTGGAAAGCCCACGATAACATCTACACCAATACACGCATGTGGCATACTTGATTTGATTTGCGCAACACGCTTGGCATACAATTCACGTTGATACCTTCTGCGCATAGCAGCCAAAATAACATTGCTCCCGCTTTGCAATGGAATGTGAAAATGCGGAACAAAACGTTTGGATTGCCCCACAAAATCTATTGTTTCTTGACGAAGTAAATTCGGCTCAATAGAGGAAATGCGAATACGCTCCAAACCTTCAACCTCATCTAAGGCATGAACCAAATCAAAGAAAGTATGTTCGTGTTTTTTTGCGCCAAACTCGCCCTTACCAAAATCCCCAATATTCACACCAGTAAGCACAATTTCTTTGATGTCTTGTGCAACAATTTCTCGTGCTTGACGCAAGATATTGTCCAGCGAATCACTTCTCGAAAATCCACGAGCCAACGGAATGGTGCAATAGGTACATTTATAATCACAACCGTCTTGCACTTTTAAAAATGCCCGTGTACGCTCCCCAATGGCGTAACTGCCCACATATTGCTCCACCTCGTCTATGGCACACGCATGAACAGCACTTTCGGCAGACGCTTTACTTTCAATAAAATCCACCACATTGAACTTTTCGTTTGCGCCCAATACCAAATCCACGCCATCAAGTGCGGCCAAGGCTTCAGGTTTGAGCTGCGCATAGCAGCCGATAGCAACCAAAAACCCTTCGGGATTTTGTTTTAGGGCTTGCTTTACGATGGCTTTAAATTTCTTATCGGCATTTTCCGTAACCGAACAGGTATTTATCACATACACATCTGCCGGACTGTCAAACGAAGTTTCAGTATAGCCCGCTGCGGTAAATGAACGTGCAATGGTAGAGGTTTCTGAAAAATTCAGCTTACACCCTAACGTATAAAACGCAACTGTTCCCGAACCGGACATTTGAAAATTTTTGGCAAATATACTGTGATTTTGCTTGAACTGCCTAGGCACGCAAAGACTTGGTAATCTGAAAAACAGCAGTTAAAGCTGCTTCTGCATTGGCATCCAATTCATATCCACGACGTGCCATCACCACACGAGCTGTTTCCAAAACTTTATCCAGTTTATTTTCGGTCATGCCCTGTGCGCCACCTCGAGAAAAACTCGGGATATATGTACGTGGAAAACCAGCGGAAAAGACATTACACCCGACGCCGATTACCGTTGCCGTATTCAGCGCGGTTTGAATTGCCGTTTTGGAATGGTCGCCAATAATGGGACCACAAAATTGCAAACCAGTATTAATGAATTTTTGTTGGGTATAATTCCACGCGCGGACTTCACTATAGTCATTTTTCAGGTTAGAAGCATCAGTGGCTGCGCCCAAATTGCACCATTCACCTACCACGGCGTTACCTAAAAATCCGTCGTGGCCTTTGTTGCTGTTACCAATAAAAATAACATTATTAAGCTCGCCCCCAACTTTGCTACTTTTCCCTAGACTGGTTCCTCCATAAATTTTAGTCCCCATTTTTACAACAGCGTCCTTACCGATATACAAAGGACCGCGAAGCATCGAACCTTCCATAAGTGTTGCGTTGTCATCAATAATTATAGGTCCGTCGGTTGTGTTAAAAATCACCGCATTAACAGTTACATTTTCTCCAACCAAAACAGGGTGTTGTCCAAAGTGTTGGTTGGATGCATCCAAACTGTTTGTGTGGGTATTTTCAAAAAAGGAAACATCCTCGCAAATAGCTTGTGCAT
>JBMYLU010000020.1:0-8922 GCA_049596595.1 Flavobacteriaceae bacterium
CGGTGGTGGCGGAGAAGCTGCAGAGGAAAAATCAGAGTTTGATGTAATCCTTAAAGCCGCAGGTGGTTCTAAACTTGCAGTGGTTAAACTTGTAAAAGAACTTACAGGTCTTGGTCTTAAGGAAGCAAAAGAACTTGTTGACAACGCACCTAGCCCAATTAAGGAAGGTGTAGCAAAAGACGAAGCTGAAGGACTGAAATCTTCACTAGAAGAAGCCGGTGCTGAAGTTGAGCTTAAATAAGTAAGCTCTCGACAATAACCGAAGGTTTAAGCCTTTCTGCCATAGGCAGATTTGGCTTAAACCATTTGGTGTTTTATGCCCCTTGTAATAAAAATTTATAATAGTTAACCCGTATGTCCAATACAACAAGCGTAACTCGACACAATTTTGCTTCGGCCATTGGTACGCCCCCTTACCCAGATTTTCTAGATATTCAAATTAAATCGTTCCAAGATTTTTTTCAACTTGAAACAAAGTCTGACGAACGTGGCGACGAAGGTCTGTACAACACCTTCATGGAAAACTTCCCTATTTCGGATAGCCGAAATCAGTTTGTTTTAGAATTTTTAGACTATTTCGTTGACCCACCTCGCTATACCATCCAAGAATGTATAGAACGCGGTTTAACGTATAGTGTTCCCCTAAAAGCGCGCCTAAAACTTTATTGTACCGACCCTGAGCATGAAGACTTTGAAACCATCGTTCAGGATGTGTATTTGGGTGTTATTCCTTACATGACCCCAAGTGGTACGTTTGTTATTAATGGTGCTGAACGAATTGTTGTGTCGCAGTTACACCGTTCTCCAGGTGTATTCTTTGGGCAATCGTTCCATGCCAACGGTACTAAATTGTACTCTGCCCGTGTGATTCCTTTCAAGGGTTCTTGGATTGAATTTGCAACCGACATCAACAGCGTAATGTATGCTTACATTGACCGTAAGAAAAAGTTACCTGTTACAACGCTTTTCCGCGCTATTGGATACGAGCGGGACAAGGATATCCTTGAAATATTTGATTTAGCAGAGGAAGTTAAGGTGTCAAAAACTGGTCTTAAAAAGGTTCTAGGACGCAAGCTTGCTGCACGTGTGTTGAACACGTGGTTCGAGGATTTTGTTGATGAAGATACGGGTGAGGTAGTTTCTATTGAACGTAACGAAATTGTTTTAGACCGTGATACGGTGCTTGAAAAAGAGCATATCGAACAAATTCTTGAAGCCAATGCTGCAACCATTTTGTTGCACAAAGAAGAGTCACAGTCTGCAGACTATGCCATTATTCACAATACGCTTCAAAAAGATCCAACAAACTCGGAGAAAGAAGCGGTGGAGCACATTTACCGCCAATTACGTAACGCTGAACCGCCAGATGAAGAAACAGCACGTGGTATTATCGACAAATTGTTTTTCTCTGACCAACGTTATAATCTTGGTGAAGTAGGTCGCTACCGCATGAACAAAAAACTTGGTCTTGATATCGATATGGATAAGCAAGTGCTTACCAAAGATGATATCATTACCATCATCAAGTATTTGATTGAGTTGATTAACTCCAAAGCTGAAATCGATGATATCGATCACCTTTCCAACCGTCGTGTACGAACCGTAGGTGAACAACTTTCATCGCAGTTTGGTGTGGGGCTTTCGCGTATGGCACGCACCATCCGTGAGCGTATGAATGTACGTGATAATGAGGTGTTCACACCTATCGATTTGATTAACGCCAAGACACTTTCTTCGGTTATTAACTCATTCTTCGGTACCAACCAGCTTTCGCAGTTTATGGATCAAACCAACCCATTGGCAGAAATTACGCACAAGCGTCGTTTGTCTGCTCTGGGACCAGGTGGGTTGTCCCGTGAGCGTGCAGGTTTTGAGGTACGTGACGTTCACTACACCCACTACGGAAGACTTTGTCCAATTGAAACCCCTGAAGGACCGAACATTGGTTTGATTTCATCTCTTGGGGTATTTGCGAAAGTGAATAATCTTGGATTTATTGAAACACCTTACTACAAAGTAGAAAACGGCGTAGTAGATATGACCGAATCGAAGTACCTGTCTGCCGAGGAGGAAGAAGGAAAACTGTTTGCTCAAGCGAACATTGAGAAAAGTGAATCTGGTGAGATTGCTGCCGATAAAATTATTGCACGTTCCGAGGCGGACTACCCTGTAGTTGATAAAACAACCGTGCGCTGATGGGATCTAACATGATGCGTCAGGCGGTGCCGCTATTGCGTCCGCAAGCACCTATTGTTGGAACTGGCTTAGAACGTCAAGTAGCAACCGATTCGCGTGTACTCATAAACGCTGAAGGTACAGGCGAAGTCATTTATGTTGATGCTGAGAAAATCACCATCAAATATGATATGACCGAAAATGAGCGATTGGTTTCTTTTGATTCTGACGAGAAGACATACGAGCTTATCAAATTCCGTAAGACCAATCAAGGCACGTGTATCAACTTAAAGCCAATTGTTTCTATTGGTGACCGTGTTGAAAAAGGTCAAGTATTGTGTCAGGGGTATGCTACCGAGAACGGCGAACTTGCCCTTGGTAGAAATATGAAAGTGGCGTTTATGCCATGGAAAGGATACAATTTTGAAGATGCCATTGTAATATCTGAAAAAGTGGTTCGTGATGACATCTTTACTTCAATTCACATTGACGAGTACTCTTTGGAAGTTCGCGATACGAAATTGGGTAAAGAGGAATTGACGAACGATATTCCTAATGTTAGCGAAGAGGCTACTAAAGACCTTGACGAAAACGGAATGATTCGCGTGGGTGCCGAAGTTGGTGCTGGAGATATTCTTATTGGAAAAATTACCCCTAAAGGAGAGTCAGATCCAACACCTGAAGAAAAACTGCTTCGTGCTATTTTTGGTGACAAAGCAGGCGACGTAAAAGATGCTTCTCTAAAAGCATCTCCTTCACTTAACGGAGTTGTGATTGATAAAAAACTCTTCACCCGTATTGTAAAGGACAAACGTAAACGCTCTCAAGATAAAGAGGCGATTATGGAGCTTGAAGATCGTTATGAGGTAAAGTTTGAACAACTTAAATCTGTTTTGGTAGAGAAGTTGTTTGCTATTCTTAGTGGTAAAACCTGTCAGGGTGTAATGAATGACCTTGGAGAAGAGGTAATGCCAAAAGGAAAGAAATTTACCCTTAAAATGCTAAATACTGTTGATGATTATGCGCACTTAATTAACACGAATTGGACTGTTGATAAAAAAGTAAATGGGCTAGTCAAAGACTTAATGCATAATTACAAGATTAAGGAGAATGACCTACAAGGAGCGTTACGCCGTCACAAGTTTACTATTTCTGTTGGAGATGAACTTCCAGCCGGGATTTTAAAGAACACCTGTGGATATTGTACTAAATCCACTTGGCGTACCTTCACGAATGAATATTGGTCAGATTTATGAAACAGTTCTTGGATGGGCAGGACAAAAATTAGGCAAAACATTTGCTACACCAATTTTTGACGGTGCTACCAATGATCAAATAGACGCATTAACTGCTGAGGCAGGTGTACCACAATTTGGGCACACATACCTGTATGATGGCGGGACGGGTGAGCGTTTTGACCAACCGGCGACCGTGGGCGTGATTTACATGCTGAAACTCGGTCACATGGTAGACGATAAAATGCACTCGCGTTCTATTGGACCATACTCCCTTATTACGCAGCAACCATTGGGTGGTAAAGCCCAGTTTGGAGGTCAGCGTTTTGGTGAAATGGAGGTTTGGGCACTTGAGGCTTATGGTGCTTCGAGTACACTTCAAGAAATATTGACCGTGAAGTCTGATGACGTTATTGGTCGAGCAAAAACATACGAGTCAATTGTAAAAGGCGAAGCCATGCCAAAGCCTGGTCTTCCAGAGTCCTTTAATGTATTGATGCACGAACTTAAAGGTCTTGGCCTTGATATTCGACTAGAAGAATAATAATAGTATTTAAGAGTAGATGGCACGTATTAACGAAACACAACAACAAAAAGATTTTAATAAAATCTCTATCGGGCTTTCATCGCCCGAAACCATTTTGGCATCCTCTAGAGGAGAGGTGCTAAAACCCGAAACCATCAATTATCGCACGCACAAACCTGAGCGTGATGGCTTATTTTGTGAGCGTATTTTTGGACCTGTAAAGGACTTCGAATGTGCTTGTGGGAAGTACAAACGCATCCGATACAAAGGCATTGTGTGTGACCGATGTGGGGTAGAGGTAACCGAGAAGAAAGTACGTCGCGACCGCGTTGGGCATATTAGTCTTGTGGTGCCTGTGGCGCACATTTGGTACTTCCGTTCATTGCCAAATAAGATTGGCTACTTGCTTGGACTTCCGTCTAAGAAGTTAGACATGATTATTTACTATGAGCGTTATGTGGTAATTCAACCCGGTATTGCTACCAACGAGGAAGGAGAGCCCGTCCAAAAAATGGATTTCTTGACCGAGGAAGAATACTTGAATATTCTTGAAAAACTTCCACAGGACAATCAATATTTGGAAGATAGCGACCCAAATAAGTTTATCGCAAAAATGGGTGCAGAGTGTTTGATAGAAATTCTAAATCGCATCGATTTGGATGAGTTGTCATACCAATTGCGTGACAAGGCAAACAACGAAACTTCTAAACAACGTAAAACCGAAGCCTTAAAACGCTTACAAGTTGTTGAGGCGTTCCGTGATGCAAATAAAAACCGTGAAAATCGTCCAGAGTGGATGGTTATGAAGGTTGTTCCTGTAATTCCGCCAGAATTGCGTCCTTTAGTACCACTAGACGGAGGGCGTTTTGCCACCTCTGACCTAAACGATTTATACCGTCGTGTGATTATTCGAAACAACCGTTTGAAGCGTTTGTTAGAGATCAAAGCACCTGAGGTGATTTTGCGTAACGAAAAGCGTATGCTACAGGAGTCTGTAGACTCGTTATTTGACAACACACGTAAATCCTCAGCTGTAAAAACCGATGCCAACCGTCCGTTAAAATCCCTTTCGGATTCCCTCAAAGGAAAGCAAGGGCGTTTCCGTCAAAACTTACTTGGAAAACGTGTGGATTACTCGGCACGTTCGGTAATTGTTGTAGGACCCGAACTTAAATTGTACGAATGTGGATTGCCTAAGAACATGGCAGCCGAATTGTATAAGCCGTTTATTATTCGCAAGCTCATTGAGCGTGGTATTGTAAAAACAGTAAAATCTGCGAAGAAAATTATTGACAAGCGCGAGCCTGTAGTTTGGGATATTCTCGAAAATGTGCTTAAAGGACACCCTGTGTTGTTGAACCGCGCCCCCACGCTTCACCGCTTGGGAATCCAAGCCTTCCAGCCAAAACTGATTGAAGGAAAAGCGATTCAATTACACCCGCTAGCGTGTACCGCATTTAACGCCGACTTTGACGGCGACCAAATGGCAGTACACTTACCGCTAGGTCCGGAGGCGATTCTTGAGTCGCAGTTATTGATGTTGGCATCGCACAACATTCTTAACCCCGCAAACGGTTCGCCAATCACAGTACCTTCTCAAGACATGGTACTTGGATTGTATTACATGACCAAAGCACGTAAGTCTACCAAAGCTCATAAGGTAAAAGGAGAAGGCTTAACATTCTACAGTGCAGATGAAGTGAACATTGCTTTCAACGAAGGTATAGTGGACTTAAATGCCATGGTTAAAATACGCGCCAAAGACTTCAACGAAGCAGGCGAATTGGTAAATCAAATTATTGATACTACTGTTGGTAGAATTTTATTTAACCAACACGTACCAGAGAAAGCAGGTTACATTAACGAAGTATTAACTAAGAAATCGCTTCGTGGTATTATTGGAAATATTCTCAAAGTAACTAGCGTTCCTGAAACGGCTGAATTCCTTGATAAGATTAAGGAAATGGGCTTCTCTTTTGCCTTTAAAGGAGGGTTGTCATTTAGTTTAGGTGACATCATCATTCCACAAGAAAAAATAGGATTGATAGACCAAGCGAATCAGCAAGTAGATGGCATTATTGCCAATTACAATATGGGGCTTATTACCAACAACGAGCGTTACAACCAAGTAATTGATATTTGGACGTCAACCAATGCAACGCTTACCGAACTTGCTATGAAGCGTATTAGCGAAGACCAGCAAGGATTTAATTCGGTTTACATGATGTTGGATTCGGGAGCACGTGGGTCTAAGGAACAGATTCGTCAGCTTACGGGGATGCGTGGATTAATGGCAAAACCTAAAAAATCGAATGCTGGAGGTGGAGAAATTATCGAAAACCCGATTCTTTCTAACTTTAAAGAAGGACTTTCGATTTTGGAGTACTTTATTTCTACGCACGGTGCACGTAAAGGTCTTGCCGATACGGCACTTAAAACAGCTGATGCGGGTTACTTAACACGACGTTTACATGATGTTGCTCAAGATGTTATTGTTAACGAAGAAGATTGTGGTACGCTTCGTGGACTTACCGTTACGGCACTTAAGAAAAATGAGGAAATCGTTGAGTCGCTTGGTGAGCGCATCCTTGGACGTGTTGCCTTAAACGATGTTATCGACCCTCTTTCGGGTGACGTTCTCGTTGCTGCAGGCGAAGAAATCTTAGATACACATGTGAAGTCTATTGAGGCATCTCCGATTGAAAGTGTCGAAGTGCGTTCTGCCTTAACTTGTGAAGCGAAAAAAGGCATCTGTGCTAAGTGTTACGGACGAAACCTTGCAACTGGTAAAATGGTTCAACAAGGTGAGTCTGTGGGAGTTATTGCTGCTCAGTCTATTGGAGAGCCGGGTACACAGCTTACGTTACGTACCTTCCACGTTGGTGGTATTGCCGGTAACATTTCAGAAGAAAACAAGCTCACTGCACGCTTCGACGGTGTGGCTGAGATTGAAGAACTCAAAACTGTTGACGGAAAAGACAATGATGGTAATTCCGTAAAAATTGTTATTTCACGTACCTCTGAAATTAAGGTGGTGGATAAAAACACAGGTATTGTATTGAGTACAAACATCATTCCGTATGGTTCGTTTGTTTTCGTTAAAGACGGACAAAAAATCAAAAAAGGTGATGTGATTTGTCAATGGGATCCTTACAACGGTGTAATTATATCTGAATTCACGGGTTCTATCGGATACGAAAACATTGAGCAAGGAGTTACGTATCAAGTGGAAATCGATGAACAAACTGGTTTCCAAGAGAAGGTAATTTCAGAGTCTCGAAATAAGAAGGTGATCCCTACACTCTTGATTAAGGATACTAAAGGGAAAACCTTACAGTCGTATAACTTACCTGTTGGTGCACACCTAATGGTAGACGATGGCGAGAAAATCGAAAACGGTAAGATTTTGGTGAAGATTCCGCGTAAATCTGCGAAGTCAGGTGATATTACGGGAGGTTTGCCTCGTGTTACGGAGCTTTTCGAAGCACGTAACCCGTCTAACCCAGCGGTTGTTTCTGAAATTGATGGTGTAGTTACTTTTGGTAAAATCAAGCGTGGAAACCGCGAAATTATTGTAGAATCTCGAACAGGACATATCAAGAAGTACTTGGTAAAACTTTCGAACCAGATTTTGGTTCAAGAGAACGACTTTGTAAAAGCAGGAATGCCACTTTCTGACGGTGCTATTACACCTAACGATATTTTGTCTATTAAAGGGCCATCTGCTGTACAGCAATACTTGGTAAATGAAGTACAAGAAGTGTACCGACTACAAGGAGTGAAAATCAACGATAAACACTTTGAAGTTGTGGTGCGTCAAATGATGCGTAAGGTTCAAATTCAGGATTCTGGGGACACCACTTTACTAGAAGGCCAGTTGGTACATAAATCTGACTTCATTGAAGAAAACGATGCCTTATTTGGTCAAAAAGTAATTCTTGATGCTGGTGACTCTGAAAACCTAAAAGCAGGTCAAATTGTTACGGCACGCCAACTTCGTGATGAAAATTCGTTGCTAAAACGTGAGGACAAAAACCTAGTAGAAGCACGTGATGCGGTTAATGCAACAGCAACACCAATTCTACAAGGTATTACTAGAGCGTCGTTGCAGACCAAGTCGTTTATTTCGGCGGCATCGTTCCAAGAAACCACTAAGGTGCTTAATGAAGCTGCAGTTGCTGGTAAGATTGACACCTTAGAAGGTTTGAAAGAGAACGTGATTGTAGGACATAAGATTCCGGCAGGTACGGGTAACCGCGCCTATAACGATATCATTGTGGGCTACACCGACGAATACGAAGCGCTGATTGCCGAAAAATCGTTAAGTGCAGATGTGTAATGAGTGAACAGGCTAAAAAAGAAGGTAGCATCAACATTGAGCTAGACCCTGAAACGGCGCAAGGTACCTATTCAAACCTCGCGATTATCAACCATTCCGGTTCTGAGTTTGTGGTAGATTTTATCAATATCATGCCTGGTGCACCAAAGGCAAAAGTGCGTTCGCGCATTATCCTAACGCCACAACATGCTAAACGCTTTTTAAAAGCTTTGGGCGAAAATGTACAGCGTTTTGAAGCTGCGCACGGCGAAATTAACGACTATGAGCAACCGCCCATACCGTTAAATTTTGGTCCAACCGGCGAAGCCTAATAAAACAAAACCCCGCCTACTGAGCGGGGTTTTTTGATAGAGATATTTAAAACTCCGAAGTAGCGTGGAAAGTTATACCCGTGTACTTACTTTGGGTCATTTGTAGTGTAAAAGCAGAATCTGCCAAAAAGACCAATTGCCCCTGCTTGTCTTTTGCTAAAAATTTCGCCTTGGTTTGTTTAAAGTCCGCAAAATCGGTTTCGCCACCAGGTTGTACCTCTACCCAACAGGCTTTGTGTACATTGAGGTTTTCGTAGGTACAACGCGCACCATATTCGTGCTCTAGTCGGTATTGAATAACGTCAAATTGCAGTGCCCCAACGGTACCCACAATTT
>JBMYLU010000021.1:0-8218 GCA_049596595.1 Flavobacteriaceae bacterium
GCCATGCCTAAACGTATTTGCCAATGTAGAGCCAGTTTTTTCATGTCATCGTTTTGAGGTTCGGTTTCTTAGGGTAAAATCTGCCAACACCAATGCGGTCATGGCTTCCACAATGGGCACGGCTCTAGGAACAACACAAGGATCATGCCTACCCTTACCTTGCATGATAACTTTTTCGCCTTTGGTATCAATGGTTTCTTGGTCTTGCATAATGGTAGCAACAGGTTTAAAAGCTACATTAAAATAAATATCCATACCATTGCTTATACCGCCTTGAATACCGCCAGAATTGTTGGTTTTGGTCGTGCCATCTGTGTTGTACTGGTCGTTGTGTGCACTACCACGAAGGGCTGCGCCGGCAAAACCACTACCGTATTCAAACCCTTTAACCGCATTTATGGAAAGCATCGCTTTGCCAAGTTCGGCGTGGAGTTTATCAAAAACAGGTTCGCCCAATCCAACAGGAACATTTTTGGCGATACAGGTTACCACACCGCCTACTGTATCCCCGTCTTTACGTACTTTTTTGATGTAGTCCTCCATTTGTGCTGCCATTTCGGGATCTGGGCAACGCACAGGATTTTGTTCTATGAATGAAAAATCAGAAATATATTGCGGATTGGGTAATGTAAGCTCACCTACTGCTGAAACAAATGCTTGTATTTCAATAGGTTGAATAAATTGTTTAGCAATGCTCCCCGCTACTACTCTAGCTGCTGTTTCACGTGCAGAACTACGACCGCCACCGCGGTAATCACGGAAACCATACTTTTGGTCGTACACATAATCTGCGTGAGAGGGGCGATAACTGTCCTTTATGTGGGTGTAATCTTTCGATTTTTGATTGGTATTGTGAATAGTGAAACCAATAGGTGTTCCTGTGGATTTACCCTCAAAAACACCAGAGTAAATTTCAACAGTATCGGGCTCTTTGCGCTGGGTAACAATAGCAGATTGTCCGGGTTTCCTTCTATTTAAGTCCTTTTGAACCTCCTCTAAGTTAATTGAAACCCCTGCCGGACAGCCATCAATTACACCTCCAAGTGCCGTCCCATGAGATTCGCCATAGGTTGTAATTTTAAAAATTTTGCCAAAGCTATTTCCTGCCATCCTTAATATTTTTTCAAAAATACGAGATAAATAAACAAAATTGAACAGTAATAAATCTCTTGTTTGTTTTCATTTTCTTAATATGCTTGTTTAGCAGGGATTTAGCTTAGATTCAATAACATATCTTTTTTATTAGATTTGCATAAAATTTAACCATGCGACATCTTATTTTATTAGCGCTTCTAGCTCTCGCTTTTGTGTCATGCCAAAACACGGAGTATACACTAAATGTATCTGCGGACGTAGAAGACGACCAACAGGTCTACCTCATAACACTTGATGATAATAACCAGCCAAAAACACTTGATACTTTGCATATCAAAGAAGGGGTAACCTCATATTCAGGAAGTGCAACGTTACCCGAAATGCACTTTTTGTTGTTGCAAGGCAATAGAGATGTTGTTCCTTTTGTTCTTGAACCAGGAGATATTACCGTTGAAATATACAAAGACAGTATTCGATCGTCAATTGTGCGTGGCACGAAATCTAACATAGAATTCAAGCGTTACATTACAGCGTCTACCCCTCTCATCGATGATTTGTTCGCCATTCAAAATGAGATGCGCAATGCCATGATTTCTCGCGATAGCTTGGCATTTGTAGACCTAAAAGAACAACTTGACGAAATGCAAACCAAGTTTAACGACTTCCAAATTGACTATGTAAAATCTAACCCTGATGCCTATATTTCTGTACTTGTTCTTGAACAACTTATTGGAAACGGTATCCTTGAAAAAGAAGCAGCAGTTGAAGTTTACAACACCTTTAGCAACACGCTTAAGAAAACCAAGGCAGGTATAAAAATTAGTAAACTGACTACGCCAGAACCGGAAACAGAAGAAACTTCGGATACGGACGAGGAAGTTAGTGTTGGCGATATCGCCCCTGATTTTACAGCACCTAGTGTCAATGGAACACCCCAAACTTTGTATGCCTCATTAGGCGAATACACCATCTTAGATTTTTGGGCATCGTGGTGCGGTCCTTGTCGTGTAGACAGTCCAAATATGGTGGCATTACACAACAAATACAAAAATAAAGGACTCAATATTGTAGGTGTTTCTGTTGATAAAGACGAAACCAGTTGGAAAAAAGCCATTGAGAATGATAAGTTAGCTTGGACGCATGTTTCGCACCTAAAGCGTTGGGAAGACCCCATTGCAGATGCTTATGGTGTAAACGCTATTCCACAGCTTTTTTTACTAGATAAATCGGGAAAAGTAATTGCCAGAGAGGATCATGCTGAAGACCTTATTCCAATTCTAGAGAATATCCTATAATCTAACCAAATAGCTTTCCAAGTTATTGCTCATGAAGCGTATAGCTTTTATCCTGGTATATCCCCTACTCCTAGTCGTATCTCGTCTTCCTTTTTGGCTTTTATATGTACTATCAGATGCTTTATTTGTTCTTGTCTACCGTGTTATTGGCTACAGAAAAAAAGTGGTCCGTAAAAATCTTGAATTAGTCGGATTAGCAAAAACAACACAAGAGCAATTAAGAATTGAAAAAAAATTCTACAAATACTTGTGCGACCTTTTTTTAGAAGCCATCAAAGTTAATGGTATGTCTAAAAAACAAATCATGCGCCGTTTTGTGATTAAAAACCCAGAGGTATTAGCTGCTTTTGCCAAAGAAAATAAGTCCGTTTTTATGCTCATTGGACACTACGGAAATTTTGAGTGGATGTTGTCTTTAGGCTACCATGTGCCCCACACACCCTATGCAATCTATGCACCCTTAGAAAACCGCTATTTTGATAATTATTTTAAAAGCGTTCGTTCTAAACATGGCTCTTATTTAATTTCAAGAAAACGCTTTGCTAAGGAGTTCGCCGAAATGCAACGTACCAACACCCTTAGTGTTATCGGGTTTGCTGGTGATCAATCTCCCCAGCGAAAACGAAAAAACTATTACCGCACCTTTTTTGGTCATGAGGTGCCTGTGTTTACTGGAGCCGAACGCCTTGGCAAAGAATTTGATGTGCCGATTTTGATGGGTAAAATAAGACGTACAAAACGCGGACATTACGAAACCACCCTTTCTGTATTGACAGAACACCCCACAACTGTACCAGATTATCAGATTACAGATACCTATTTCGAGGAATTGGAAAACCAAATTAAAGAAGATCCGGCACTTTACTTTTGGACGCACAACCGCTTTAAACTGATGCCACAAAAGCAGCAATAGCCGCTTCTACTTTTTTCACTTGTTCCGTGATGCGTTCTTGCGTATTGGCTTCGGCATACAAGCGCACAATAGGCTCGGTATTCGATTTACGTAGGTGTACCCACGAATCGTCAAAATCTATTTTCACGCCATCAATCGTTGTAACACGTTCTGCAGCAAAAGTTTCTGCCACATGTGCCAGCAACGCATCTGCATCCCAATCTGGAGAAAGTTCAATTTTTTGCTTTGCCATCACATAATTGGAATAGCTGCCTTTGAGTTCTGACACCTTATCTTTTTGCTTTGCCAAATGACTTAAAAACAAGGCAATACCCAAAAGCGCATCGCGCCCGTAATGCAAGGCGGGTAGAATAACGCCACCATTACCTTCGCCTCCAATGACGGCATTCACAGCTTTCATTTTTTCGACAACATGCACCTCACCCACCGCACTGGCATGATAATCTACGCCATACTTCTGTGCTAAATCTGCAAGGGCTCTAGAAGAGGAAAGATTGGAAACCAAAGCTCCTTTTTGGTGTTGTAACACATAATCGGCGCAAGCAACTAAGGTGTATTCTTCGCCGAACAACTCCCCTTTTTCATCCATAAAAACCAATCTGTCCACATCAGGATCAACGGCAATACCTAGATCAGCTTTTTCTCTTAACACTGCAGCAGACAAATCTGTCAAGTGTTCTTTTAAGGGCTCGGGGTTGTGTGGGAAGTCACCATTTGGGGTGCAGTGGATTTTGGTGGTTTTTACGCCCAACTTATCCAAAAGCATAGGCACAGCCACACCTCCAGATGAATTTACCCCATCAACAACAGCCGAAAATTGCGCTGCCTTAATGGCTTTAACATCAACCAAATCTAAATCCAAAATGGCATCTATGTGCGCATCAAGCGCATCATCAACAGTAATAATTTTACCAAGATGGTCAACTGTGGCAAAATCAAAGGATTGATTAGCGATATGCTGCATTAGGGCTTCGCCATCGGCTTTACTAATAAATTCCCCTTTTGCATTAAGCAATTTTAGTGCGTTCCATTGTTTGGGGTTATGACTTGCTGTAAGAATAATACCACCCTGTGCGTGTTGGCGCACCACTTCCATTTCTACCGTAGGTGTGGTAGAAAGTCCAACATTAATCACATCAATTCCTAAACCTACCAAGGTTTGCTGTACAAGTTCTTGGATCATAGGTCCTGAAATACGCGCATCGCGTCCTATTACTACACTACATTTCTTTTGGTGGTTGGATTTTAGCCAAGAACCATAAGCCGCAGCAAAAGCGACCACATCTGGTGGGGTAAGGTTAGTATTTACAGGACCGCCAATGGTGCCACGAATTCCGGAGACAGAGGCGATTAAAGTCATATTTTTGTTTTGTCAAATATAACAATTAGTTACCACCGATGAATTATCTAGCCCACTTAGCACTCGCCTATCCAAACGAAGGTTTGGTTGTGGGAAATTTTATTGGTGACCACATACGAAACAAAGACCTGCCCAACTTCTCTGCATCTATCCAGCAAGGTGTGGAAATGCACCGCAGCATTGATGTTTTTACTGACAATCATTCCATTTCAAAAAAACTTCGTGCACTCTTATTTGAAAAGCATCGTCATGTAGCGCGTGTGTTGTTAGATGTGTTTTACGATCACTTTTTAGCCACCCACTTTTCTAAATTTCATTCATTTACTCTTGAGGGTTTTGTGAGTATTGTTCAACCCGTGTTGCAAAACAACTTTGATATTCTCCCCTCTTCTGCACAACATTATTTAAAGGGTATGATTACTCAGGATTGGTTGACGAAATATGAAACAACTCAGGGTATCGATTTTATCTTAATTAAAATGACCAAACGAACTGGTATTGATTCAATTAGAGAAGGTTCAAAGAGTTTAATTGAATATTATGAAGTTTTAGAGCAGGGCTTTTTAGATTTTTACCCTGATTTGGTTGATGCGGGCAACGACTTTAAAATTAGTGCAACCAAGTCGAATACTTGATTAAAATCTAGTATATTCGACGTTTGCCTTTTGCATGGAAGAAAAGATAGTAGTTCAGGGTTCGCGAGTGCATAATCTTAAGGATATTGATGTGGAAATTCCACGCAATAAGCTTGTGGTTGTTACCGGACTTTCGGGAAGTGGAAAATCATCACTAGCTTTTGATACCATCTACGCCGAAGGTCAGCGTCGTTACATAGAAACATTTTCTGCCTATGCCCGTCAATTTTTGGGTGGTTTGGAGCGCCCCGATGTGGACAAAATTGACGGCTTATCTCCTGTTATAGCCATCGAGCAAAAAACCACGGGAAAAAGCCCACGATCAACTGTGGGTACCATCACGGAAATTTATGATTTTTTACGCCTTTTGTTTGCGCGTGTTGCGGATGCCTACAGTTACCGCACCAACGAAAAGATGGTACAGTATACCGATGCCGAAATTCAAGCATCGATTGAAAAAACCTATTTAGGAAAAAAAATTGCCATACTCGCCCCTGTGGTACAAGCACGGAAGGGGCACTATCGCGAGTTGTTTTCTTCAATTGCCAAACAAGGATTCACAAGAGTTAGAACAGATGGAGAATTTGTGGAGCTCAGACCAAACCTCAAATTGGATAGGTATAAAAACCACGATATTGAAATTGTTATCGACAGGCTTTTGGTTAAAGAATCCAAAAGTGAAAGCAAGCGACTCGCAGACAGTATTGCCACTGCTATGTATCATGGCAATGATATGCTTATGGTGTACGACTATGAAATAGACAAAGCCCGTTTTTATAGTCGTAAATTGATGTGTCCGAGCACAGGGATTTCCTATGCCGAACCAGAACCCAACACCTTTTCGTTTAACTCTCCTAAAGGAATGTGTCCCGCATGTAATGGATTAGGAGTAACCCACGAAGTGAATCTAAAAAAAGTTATTCCAGATGATAGTGCCTCCATAAAATCTGGTGGAATTGTTCCATTGGGCGCAGAAAAGAACAACTGGACATTTAAGCAAATGAAAAGCATTGCCCAACGCTATAACTTTTCCATTTCTGATGCTATAAAGTCAATTCCAAGTGAAGGTCTTGATGTCATTCTAAACGGCGGTAAAGAACGTTTTTCAGTCCCTTCAAAAACCTTGGGCATTACTCGGGAGTACAGTATTGACTACGATGGCGTTATACCTTTTTTAAAACACCAATACAACGAAGCCCACACAAGTGCACTTAAACGTTGGGCAAAAGGGTTTATGGACGAAATTTTTTGTCCTGAATGCGAAGGCTCACGCATTAGAAAAGAGGCTTTGTTTTTTAAAATTGATAACAAAAATATTGCTGCCCTCACGCAAATGGACATTGCGCAACTCTATGATTGGATACGAAAAGTAGCCTCTAAACTTGACGTTAAGCAGCGTATAATTGCCAACGAAATATTGTTAGAAATTGAAAAACGTCTTCAATTTTTAATGGATGTAGGTTTAGATTATTTATCATTAAGCCGAAATGCCAAAACACTTTCGGGTGGTGAGGCACAACGCATTCGTTTGGCAACACAAATTGGTGCGCAACTCGTAGGGGTGCTCTATATTTTAGATGAGCCTAGCATTGGACTGCATCAACGCGATAACGAAAAACTCATTGAATCTTTAATGCAATTGCGCGACATTGGCAATTCTGTGATTGTGGTGGAACACGACAAGGATATCATGCATAAATCCGACTATTTGATTGATATGGGACCAGGTGCTGGTCGGCATGGTGGAAATATAGTAGCAGCTGCCCATCCAAAAAAAATTAAAGCCTTAGACACAGAAACAGCAGCATACTTAACGGGTAAAAAACATATCAAAGTCCCAAAAGAAAGACGAAAGGGTAACGGCAGCACATTAAAAATTATAGGCTGTTCTGGAAACAATTTAAAAAATATAACCCTGTCACTTCCTCTAGGGTGCATGATTGGTGTTACAGGAGTTTCGGGCAGTGGAAAATCGTCACTGATTAGCGAAACCCTCTACCCCATTTTGAATACTCATTTTTTTAATGCTGTCAAAAAGCCATTACCTTATGAAAGCATTACAGGCTTAGAATATATTGACAAAGTCATAGACATCAATCAGTCGCCCATTGGCAGAACACCACGGAGCAATCCCGTTACGTATACCGGTGTGTTTAGTGAAATACGCCAATTGTTTACCAAAACCCCTGAGGCAATGATTCGTGGATACAAACCTGGCCGATTTAGTTTCAATGTCAAAGGTGGTAGGTGTGAAACCTGTCAAGGTGCAGGGGTTAAAACCATTGAAATGAACTTTTTACCAGATGTGTATGTGCAGTGCGATGATTGTTATGGCAAGCGTTTTAACCGTGAAACCCTTGAAATCAGATACCGCAACAAAAACATCAATGATGTGCTTGAAATGACCATAAATGAGGCGTGTCGTTTTTTTGAACCCTACCCTAAAATTTACCGCAAATTAAAAACCATTCAAGATGTAGGTTTGGGATATATTACCCTAGGACAACAGTCTACAACACTTTCGGGGGGTGAGGCGCAACGCATTAAACTCGCTACAGAATTGTCCAAAAAGGATACGGGAAAAACGCTGTACATTTTAGACGAACCCACAACGGGGCTGCATTTTGAAGATATTCGAGTACTTATGGAAGTACTTAATCGTTTGGTAGACAAAGGAAATACCATGATTATCATTGAGCACAATTTGGACGTTATCAAACAAATGGATTATATCATAGATATTGGACCCGAAGGTGGTGCAAAGGGAGGAACTATCTGTTGTGAAGGTACGCCAGAAGAAGTAGCTAAAAACAAATCTAGTCATACGGCGCGGTATTTACGCCAAGAACTTAAAACGTAACATTATGGAAAAAACATGGACTGAAATGAAATCGAGCAACTCCTGGATGCTTTTTAAAAT
>JBMYLU010000022.1:0-233 GCA_049596595.1 Flavobacteriaceae bacterium
CAAAATGCCCTGTTTTTTTTGCTCCTGCCATGGACCTTGATATGCATAGGCATCCAGCAAACAAAAAAAATATTTCGTTATTAGTTGCTAATGGTAACATTCTTATACCGGCTACTTCGGGAGAGTTGGCGAGTGGATTAGAAGGTGAGGGCAGAATGGAAGAACCCGAAAATATTGTAGCAGCATTGGAAACGTACTTTCTTGGGAAATCGCCCCTTTCAGGAAAAAAAATA
>JBMYLU010000022.1:243-8177 GCA_049596595.1 Flavobacteriaceae bacterium
TCACTTTAATCCAGAATTAAAGCTCAAAGGAAAAAAAGTACTCATCACCGCAGGACCTACTTATGAAGCTATTGATCCGGTACGTTTTATAGGAAATCATTCTTCAGGAAAAATGGGATATGCTCTAGCAAATGCTGCTGCTAAACAAGGTGCAGCGGTACTATTGGTAAGTGGCCCAACGACTGGAAATGCTGTTCACCCAAGGGTAAATGTTCATTCTGTAACCACTGCAGAAGAAATGTTAGCGGTTTGTATGGAGGCTTTTTCCGATGTTGACGCTGTTATTATGTCTGCTGCAGTAGCAGATTTTAAACCCGCTAAGCAGACCAATCAAAAAATAAAAAAGCATGAGGGGTTGAGTTCCATAGCTCTTTCGCCAACAACTGATATTTTGGCGCAGTTGGGGAAAAATAAAAAGGAACAACTTTTGGTAGGTTTTGCATTGGAATCTCAAGATGGTCTTAAAAACGCCCAACAAAAACTTCAAAGCAAAAACCTAGATGCGGTTGTTCTCAATTCACTTACAGATTCAGGAGCGGGTTTTGGGTATACTACAAATAAGATTTCGTTTTTGCAGCACGGCAAAGATGTTGTACATTATCCACTGAAACCTAAAGAAGAAGTAGCTGAAGATGTATTAGTTCACCTAAAAAAAATGTTTGATGAAGTTTAGAGCTATCTTTTTTGTAATTGGAATTCAGACGATGTTGTGGGCACAACCTGTTAGCGTGTCACTTACCGTAAATTCCGAGTTGGTAAATCAAACCAATATTACTCCTGTTAAGTCCTTGGAAAAGGCATTGCAAGATTTTCTTAATAACACCAAATGGACTTCTGAAAGCGGTGCTCCGCAATCTGAAATTTCCATAGATATGTTGCTAACGATTTCAAGCATTAATAATAATTCATATTCGGGAACCCTGCAGGTACAATCCGGACGATTGGTGTACAATAGCAACTATGTGTCACCTTTGGTAAATATCCTTGACAGTAACTTTAACTTTACATATCAAGAATTCCAACCTTTTTACTTCGATGTAAATCGGTACAATAACAATTTAATCTCTGTGTTTTCGTACTATATATATCTAGTTATTGGCATGGAATTAGATAGTTTTTCGCCCATGGGTGGAACTTCTTTTTTTGAGCGTGCACGCACTATCGCCAATGCTGCTCAAGCAAGTAATGCTTCTGGCTGGGATGCCAATCAAAACAACAGTGGCAGATACGAGCTTATTGATCAAATTACTTCACCGGCTTTTAATGATTTCAGAGCGCTGGTTTACGAGTATCATATTAATGGATTAGATATTATGACCACGCAACCCGATGTGTCAAAGGCTCATATTTCTGCAAAGTTGCTTGGTTTGCAAAACCTCTTTAGGCGTCAACCCAATTCGTACCTTTTGCGTTCTTTTTTTGATGCTAAAGGCGAAGAAATTGGACAGCTTTTTAGTGATGGTCCCGAACTAGAAACAAAGGAACTCCTTCGTTTTTTAAATCGTTTTGTGCCAACCTTGACTTCATATTGGAGTACAATAGCACGTTAATAACTTCATGCGTTCAAATGCCATAAACGCATTATATTTGAACTAACGACATTTTAGCACTGTGCTCACTTCATTAACCATAAAAAACTTTTCTCTGATAGAGGACCTTGAGGTGTCTTTTGCAAACGGCTTAAGCGTACTCACAGGTGAAACAGGTTCAGGAAAATCTATTTTGCTTGAGGCTTTGTCTCTTGTTTTGGGGCAGCGCGCGGATTTGTCAACGATACGTTCCGGAGCGTCAAAGTGTATTGTTGAGGCAACTTTTGATATTAAAAACCACAATCTTAGCCAGTTGTTTAATCAATTGGACTTGGATTATGAAGCAGAAACGGTTGTTCGAAGGGAATTGAGTGCAAACGGAAAGTCGCGCGCATTTGTAAATGACACTCCAACCACTTTAGACGCCTTAAAGTCTCTCGGGACAGCATTGGTTGATATTCATACACAGCGCCAAACACTTCAGCTTACAGATCCACGATTTTACCTTATGTTATTAGATGCATTTTCAAATGGCAATGAACTGTTAGCTAGCTATGCTTCGGCGTTCACTCAGTGGAAGAGTTTGTCTAAAAAGTTATCTCAATTAAAAGAAAATCAACAACAATCCAAAGATTCGCTAGATTATAATAGGTTTTTGCTTAAAGAGTTGGAACAGGTTAAACTTACGTCTACTTGTATTGATGAACTTGAGGAAGAGGCTTCAATATTGCAAAATGCTACTGGAGTACGTACCGCTTTGTCAGAAGTTGTTGCGTTGGGTTCGCAAGAACATATGGGTGTCCAAGACCAGCTACTTTTGATGTCACAACTCTTGGGTAAAATTGCCCCGCATGCTTCGGCTTACGAATCTTTGTATAATCGCCTTTCTAGTGTTGGTATTGAAGTAACAGATATTTTACAAGAGGCACAACATTTAGGTGAATCGATTGCCGACGACCCAAGTCGCCTATTAGAAGTAGAGGATATACTTAGCACATTGCATAGTTTGTGCCAAAAACACAAAGTTCAAGATGCTAACGGACTAATTGAAAAACGGAACTATTTACGTGAGCTTTGCGGAGATGTAGAGTCTTTAGATGATCAAATACAATCACTTACTAACGCATTAGAAGAGGCTAAAACCGTATTGCACGACGTTGCCTCAAAACTCCGAAAACGGCGAGAAGAATCTTGCAATCCACTAACGGAATTATTGGTCTCACGCACAAACGACCTGGGTATGAAACACGCTCGTTTTTCATTTAGGTTTAACAAACTGGAAACTCCTGGTCCAAATGGTACAGAGGAAGTCGAGTTACTTTTTTCTGCAAACAAAGGGATAGATTTTTCTCCTGTAGGAAAGGTGGCTTCTGGGGGAGAGTTGTCTCGGATTATGTTGGTTATTAAATCAATTATGGCAGAAAAAACACAGCTTCCAACATTGATTTTAGATGAAATTGATACAGGGGTTTCAGGCGAAATGGCAAACGCAATGGGTAAACGTATGCATGATATGAGTCGTCATTTGCAAGTGATTTCTATTACGCACTTACCTCAAATAGCTGCTTTGGCAGATGCGCACTATAAGGTTTACAAAGCGATTGTTGACGAAACCACACAAACTTTCTTAACCCCTTTAGATGAAGAGGCAAGAATTGAGGAGCTTGCTGAAATGTTGAGTGGTAAAAATATTAAAGAGTCAGCTCTGCGACATGCGCAAGAGTTGCGAAACGTTTAATTATTAATTTATATTATGAGTTACGGATTACTAAAAGGTAAAAAAGGAATAATTTTTGGAGCACTTGATGAAAATTCGATTGCTTGGAAAACGGCAGAGCGTGTTCATGAAGAAGGCGGGTCATTTGTACTTACCAATGCGCCAATCGCTATGCGAATGGGAACGATTAATGAGTTGGCAGAAAAAACAGGTGCAACCGTCATTCCTGCAGACGCAACGTCGCTTGAAGATCTAGAAAAATTAGTTTCAGAGTCAACCAATGCATTAGGTGGGAAGTTAGACTTTGTCTTACATTCAATTGGGATGTCAGTAAATGTTAGAAAAGGGCGTTCCTACACCGACCAAAATTATGACTGGACAGCAAAAGGTTGGGATGTATCGGCGGGTTCTTTTCACAAGGTCATGCAGGTGCTTTACAAGCAAGATGCCATGAATGAATGGGGGAGTATAGTTGCACTCTCATATATGGCTGCGCAACGTGTGTTTCCAGACTATAACGATATGGCAGACAACAAGGCATTTTTAGAGTCCATAGCACGAAGTTTTGGCTATTTCTTTGGACGTGATAAAAAAGTGCGTGTAAACACGATTTCGCAATCGCCAACACCCACTACAGCAGGTAAGGGAGTTAAGGGATTTGATGGGTTTATTTCGTATGCTGAAAAAATGTCACCTCTGGGCAATGCTTCGGCTTTGGATTGTGCAAATTATACGGTTTCGTTATTTTCAGATTTGACACGAAAAGTAACCTTGCAAAACTTGTTTCACGATGGCGGCTTCTCCAACATGGGAGTGAGTGATGCAGTTATGCAGGCCTTTGAAGAAAAATAATATTTTGCTATGTCCAAACGACAGCAGCTATCTAAAAGGAGATTTCTAAACTCAAAACAAGGACTCTTGTTTTTGGTGTTTGCTGTAGTACTATGGGCGTTAAGTGTCTTATCTAATAGCTACACTACTACGGTACCGGTAAAAGTGATATTAAACCCGGATTCAGAAACCTTCATTCCGTTGTCCAACTCAGTCGAAGTGCATGCCCGAGTTTCTAGCACAGGATTTTCTGTTTTATACCGCAGATTTTTCCCTAGAAAAATAGAGCTTTCTATTAGCAAACTGCCTATCACAGATTTGGAAAATCCTGCTGTTCCCACAGCAGTTTTACAAAAGGCTTATGTTGCCAAATATTCAAATTCCAATAGAATATTGAGTTTTGTAGCGGAATCTGCAGATATGCCAATTACGCTTGCTACACGTAAATCTTTTGCGCCTGTTTTATTGCAACTTCCATTAGCAAAAGGCTATCACCTTGTATCACCATTAAAATATGATGTCGATAGTGTGTCTGCATTTGGCAGCAAAGCGGTGCTTTCTCAACTTAACCAGGCGGTTTTTAAACTCAATTCTAAAGATGAGATAAAGTCAGATTTTAGTCTTCAAGCCAAAATGGTTGATAGTATTGCTAATTTGGCATACTGGAGCTCAGAATTAATTCAAGTTAGTGGCAAAGTTGATAGGTACTCAGATGTATCTTATGAATTGCCTTTGACGCGAATCAACGTTCCAGAATCCATTTCCATTGCACTAACGCCAAACCAAGTAGAAGTAAAATTTGCGGCACCACTCAGTAGCCTTCGCGCATTTAATGTTGCAGATTTACGCGCCGAAGTTGATTTTCAAAAATCTGAATCGGGTCAAATACCTATTCAAATACTAGGCTTACCATCAGAAGCCAAACAATTGTCTATATTGCCAACAAGCGTTTCCTATTTTGTAGTAGAATGAAGCACTTTGCACTTACTGGAGGAATTGGCAGTGGTAAATCTACAGTACTTTCAATGTTTAAGGACTTGGGAATACCTACATTCTCTGCTGATGACTCTGCCAAACATGCGATGCAACATGACAGTTTATTGATTCATAAAATAAAGCAGTTGTTGGGCGAAAACGCATACAAGAATGGAGTTTTAGACAGCGCATTTATTGCAGAACAAGTATTTTTCGACAGCGATAAATTGGCTGCTTTAAACGCTATAGTCCATCCAGCAGCGAAAGCTGCTTATGCAAGTTGGTGCAAACAGCAAACAGCTCCCTACACCGTATACGAATTCCCTCTGGTTTTTGAGTTGGGTGCTGCTGATAGGTTTGAAGGTGTAATTTTGATTACTTCACCCAAAGAAGAACGTATCCAACGGGTACAAGCCCGAGATGCTGTTTTGAGAACTGCCGTTTTAGCGCGAATGGCAAATCAATGGACGGATGAACAAAAAATCCCTCTTGCTGATTTTGTTATTGAAAATTCAGACCTTAGTAAAACAGAGAGACACGTTAAAGACTTGCACAAGCACTTGCTTAAAATTTCAGCATAATGAAAAAAAACCTTTTTACTGTATTGGTGTTTTTTATGGGCTTGTCTTTGTTGGGTATTATTATAGTACAAACATTTTGGATTCAAACAAACTTAAATAATCGAGATCGTCAGTTTTCTCTAAACGTAAATAATGCACTAGCCTCCGTATCTGAACAAATTAAAGAACGCGAACTACGTGACTATATCACCGCTACGCAAAAACTCATGGATAGTATTGGTTCACCTAAAGAGTCGCAACTTACCGAGGTTTTTCAATACATAGATCGTACTACCGAAGAGAACAAAACCCTTTTGGTTTCGAGAGGTATTATCGAGGATACTTATGGAATTTTCCCTAATCTATATGATCCTACCTCTTCAGATTCAACCCCAATTTTAGATTACCGGAGTATTAAAGCAACAACCGTTTTAGAAAAAGACTTAGAGGGTACAATAAATAGAATGTCTTCTGCAGAGCGCATTCAGCGCATAGAGCGATTATCTTCTATGGACAAAGCAAAGTATGAGAGTATTTTCATGGAAATTGCTGCGAATAAACCTATTGAAAATCGAGTTAGTACATTTGAATTGGAACTCTTGCTAGGGCAAGAATTATTGCTCAGAGACATTGACACAAGTTTTGAGTTTAAGGTGTTTGAGGGAAACCGAATGTCGGGGCTTGGGACAGATTTCTTCCTGCAAAATGTAAATAAAACAATTTATAAAACCCCTCTTTTTGTGGATGTTAATGGCGAAAGTAATTATGAATTGCGTCTCGTATTTCCGGAAAAGAATGCTTTTTTGCGCTCTTCGGTTATGATTTCTATTGCGCTTTCTGTTTTATTTACTTTAATTTTGATAGGCGTATTTGCGATAACCTTGCTACAAGCTTTTAAGCAAAAGAAAATATCAGATATAAAGTCTGACTTTATCAACAACATGACACATGAATTTAAAACGCCGATTGCTACCATTCAGTTGGCATTGGATGCCCTTAGTACACCTGCCGTAGCCAAACAGCCGAATAAAGTTACCCAATACCTTGGGCTAATTCGAGATGAAAGCCGTCGCATGAATACACAGGTGGAGAACGTATTGCAAATATCTAGACTGGACAGGCGTGAGCTAGAACTTACCACGTTTGAAATTGACCCGCACATTCCCATTAAGATCGCAATAGAACATGTGAGGTTGCTCATTGATCAAAACGAGGGAACGCTTCATACCTTATTGGACCCTATGCAAATAAAACTTTCGATGTCAGAATCACATATGACGAACGTTTGGGTCAATCTGCTTGAAAATGCAATAAAACGGTAAAAGACAAGGGAATTGGTATGAGTAGTAGTGTGCGGCGGAGAATTTTTGATCGTTTTTACAGAGAAGAATCTGGAAATATACACACGGTTAAGGGTCACGGATTGGGGCTTTCCTATGTAAAACGCATTGTGGAATTACACGATGGCACGATTTCTGTTGAAAGCCAACTCAAAAAAGGAAGTACCTTTACGGTGCGTTTTCCATTAAAACACGCATTATGATAGCTGTTAAGAAAAAAGTTTTGCTTGTGGAGGATGATCAAAATTTTGGTGCCATTCTCCGCGATTATTTAGAACTTAACGATTATGAGGTTGTATTAGCAAGAAATGGAGTCGAAGGTGGCGAAAAATTTAATAAAGACACCTATGACATTTGCCTTCTGGATGTAATGATGCCGTATAAAGACGGTTTTACGTTAGCTAAAGAAATTCGAAAAACAGATAGTGCAGTACCCATCATTTTTTTAACGGCTAAATCAATGAAAGAAGATGTTGTCAGGGGCTATAACTTGGGTGCGGATGATTACTTGACCAAACCTTTTGACTCTGAAGTTTTGCTCCTCAAAATGAAGGCTATGTTTTATCGCATGGAGCAAAATGTGGTAAACCTTGATAAAGCAGACCATCTTTTCTCTATCGGGAAGTTCGCTTTCAACGCCAAACTCCGTGAACTGTCATACCAGCAAAATAAACCTGTAAAATTATCTCCAAAAGAAGGGGCGCTTTTACATCTTCTAGCATTACATATCGATGATTTAATGCCTCGCGAATTGGCGCTAAAGAAAATTTGGAAGGAAGATTCATATTTTACCTCTCGATCCATGGATGTGTACATAGCAAAATTGCGCAAACACCTTAAGGCGGACCCGTCTATTGAAATTACTAATATTCATGGCGAGGGATTTCGAATGACAGTCTCTTAGTTTGCGCGTGGATGAAAATGCGATAACGCTTTTTTTAAGTGTCGCTGGCTCATATGAATATAGCACTCTGTTGTGGTA
>JBMYLU010000023.1:0-8127 GCA_049596595.1 Flavobacteriaceae bacterium
TGCCTTAGCTGTAGGGCCCGACCATTTTGAGGAATTGCTTGATGGGGCACATCAAATGGACAACCATTTTGCAGAAGCTTCCTTGGCGGAAAACATTCCTGTAGTTTTAGCCTTGCTGACCGTTTGGTACAACAGCTTTTTGGGCGCACAATCCGAAGCCATTATTCCGTATACGCAATACTTACATCGCTTGCCGGCCTATTTGCAGCAAGGGATTATGGAAAGTAACGGAAAGTCTGTGGATAGAAATGGCGAAACGGTTACCTACGATACGGGGAATATCATCTGGGGTGAGCCCGGCACAAACTCCCAACACGCCTTTTTTCAATTGATGCACCAAGGAACAAAGTGTATTCCAGCGCATTTTATTGGGTTTGTACAATCGTTACACGGCAACACAGACCATCACGACAAACTCATGGCAAACTTTTTTGCACAAACCGAAGCCTTGATGAATGGTAAAACAGAAGCACAAGTTCGCGAAGAGTTACTCCAAAAAGGAATGCAGGCAGATGCCCTTGAAAAGTTGGTGCCATTTAAAATTTTCTCAGGGGATAAACCTACAACCACATTGCTTATAGACAAACTTACCCCCCAAACCCTGGGTGCCTTGGTTGCTATGTATGAGCACAAAATTTTTGTTGAAGGTGTGGTATGGAATATCTTCAGTTACGACCAATGGGGCGTAGAACTAGGCAAGCAGTTGGCGAGTGTTATTTTAAAAGAATTTGATGGCTCTGAAGAAGAATACCACGATGCCTCAACAAAGCAATTGCTTAAGCGTTATCAACAAGCCAAAGACTGAATGTCTTTTAGGCGGAGTTGAACGGAAACATTTCCTTGCCAATGGTTTTCCTCTAAGGCAAAAGCAATGCGAAGTGGCGATCCGCTTTTTACAAGTGAAAGCTTATCGCCCAATCCAAAACCAATAGCATCTATGGGGGAATGATTTCCTTGGACAAAACGTGCTTTAAGATGAGCGTTCTCTTTCCCTACTGTTTTGGCAGTACCGTTATCCAAAACCCCGTCTGTGTAAAACACAGGACTTTTGTTTTCTGGTCCAAAGGGTTCCATTTGCCTTAAAATGCGCAATAGCTTTGGAGTAATGGCATCAAAAGGTAGTGCAACGTCTAATGCTAAGGTCGGTGCTTTTTGTTCAGGCGCAATGGTGTTGCTTACTTGCTGTTCAAAAGCCATTTTAAACGTTTCATAATCGCTTTCTTTTAGCGTAACGCCTGCGGCGTATTTATGCCCACCAAATTGAATAACATGTGCGCTGCACGCCTCAATGGCAGCATAGACGTCAAACTCTCGCACCGATCGTGCCGAGGCTGCTAATATGCCTTCTCCTGCTTTTGTAAACACTAGCGTTGGGCGGTAATATTTTTCAATAAGCCTTGAGGCTACAATACCAATGACTCCTTTGTGCCAATGGGGTGCAAAAACCACAGAAGCGGCATTTTCCGTTTCCGAATTTGCTTCAATTTGCGCAAGGGCTTCTTGTGTAATTTCCTGCTCTACACTCCTACGAGATGTGTTAAATTTCTCAATAGCTTCGGCGATGTTTGTAGCTTCTTTGTCTGTAGTTGATAGCAATAATTCTACCGCATACAATCCGTGTTTCATCCGCCCTGCAGCATTGATTCGTGGTGCCATCCCAAAGACCACATCCGAGATAAGCTGTCCGCCTAATTTATCGCGCATAAGGATTTTTAGCCCAGGTCTGGGAGCTGCATTGAGTTGTTGAAGCCCCAAAAAAGCCAAGGTGCGGTTCTCGCCTGTAATGGGAACAATATCGGCGGCAATGGCAACAGCAACAAAATCCAAATAGGGTATTAATGGATCTAGTTCACCTCCTTGACGGTGTATGATTCCTTGCATGAGTTTAAACCCAACACCGCAACCACACAATGCTTTGTAAGGATAAGCACAATCACTGCGTTTTGGGTCTAAAACAGCCAGTGCATTGGGAAGTTTTTCGCCCGGGGTATGGTGGTCACAAATGATGATATCAATTCCTAAAGATGTGGCATAGTCTACCAATTCCACGGCTTTGACACCACAATCTAGCGCAACGATGCAGCGAATAGTTTCCCTTTTTGCGGTTTCTATGCCTTTTTTCGAAAGCCCATAGCCTTCGTCGTAGCGGTCTGGAATATAGGGGGCAACAGTAATGCCTTGTTCCTGCAAAAAATGGGTTAGCATTGCCACAGAGGTGGTTCCATCAACATCGTAATCACCAAAAACCATAACGCGCTCTTTTTGCTGTATGGCGCGTGCCAATCGCGACACGGCTTTGTCCATATCTTGCATCAAAAAGGGGTCGTGCAGTTGCCCGATATGCGGTCTAAAATAGGCTTTTGCCTTTTCAAAGGAGTCAATGCCCCGTTGGGTCAACAATGTCGCTACGACCGCATCTACGCCCAAACACTCTTGTAGGTGAGAGACCGTGGTTTTTTTGGGTGTAGGTTTAATAATCCAACGCATATCAACTTCCTTCAACAACAATGACAAATTCACCTTTTGGGGGCGTTTGGGTAAAATGTTCCCTTAGTGTTGTAAGGCTTCCCCTTAGGGTTTCTTCAAACTTTTTAGAAAGCTCTCGGGATACACTTGCCTTTCGGTCTTCTCCAAGGTGCTCGGCAAGTTGGGATAGCGTTTTTACCAATCGGTGCGGGGACTCGTAAAACACCATAGTTCGTTGTTCCTCTGCGAGTGCTTGAAGACGGGTTTGGCGCCCTTTTTTTTGAGGTAAGAATCCTTCAAACGCAAAGCGTTCTGAGGGCAATCCACTTAGTGTCAAAGCCGGAATGACTGCGGTTGCTCCGGGAAGTGCGTTTACTGCAATGTTACCTTCTACACATGCGCGAACCAACAAAAATCCGGGGTCAGAAATGCCGGGACTTCCTGCATCGGAAACTAACGCCATACAAGTCCCCGAAGCCAATTCGGCGATGGTTTTTTGCAATGATTTATGCTCGTTATGCATGTGGTAGGAACGCATGGGTGTATCAATCGCATAGTGTTTTAGCAGCTTTCCTGTGGTTCGGGTATCTTCAGCCAATATGAGGTCAGCACTTTTTAGCACGTCTAGTGCCCTCAGCGTAATATCGCCTAGATTTCCAATGGGTGTTGGGACCAGCCAAAGCCCTTTAATAACACAATGTTCTTTTGGTTGTTTCAAATCAATCGGATTAATGTGCTACAAACGTATCTGCAATGTGTGCCAAAAATGCATCTACATCCTTTTGTTTATCACTCCAATTATAATCGGGTTGTATATGTTGCTCTATAAAGACCCTTGCTTGTTCAGCATTTTCTTTAGAATTCAACATCGACATCACGCGCTGATAATCGGCAACACTTCCTTCAAAAAGCCGCTCCACGAAAGTGTTCGGGACGGACTCAAACACCACTTCTTTTACGGGCTGTTGCAGCGCTTCCTCCAGAGCAGTTACAACAGGTTCAGGAGTTGCAGGGCTTTTCTTTTGTGTTGTTAGCGCAACAATTTCCATAGCAATTGCATTAATATCAGTAATGCTCATACGTTTACGGCTACGCAATATTTCGTGCGCAAGACTCATAAGTTTCTTTTCGGCGGCGTTATGAATAACTTTTTCTTCCTCCATAATTTTGGCTGTCTAAATTTAATACTTTTGAATGGTTCATGCGCAGCTACACAATAGTATATTTAAATTAAATACATGTTTATCGAAAACACCTTACATAATGAACGACCATTTGGCTGGATTGAGGTTATTACAGGCGCTATGTTTTCGGGCAAAACAGAAGAATTGATTCGAAGGCTAAAGCGCGCCACTTTTGCGAAACAAAAAGTTAAAATTTTTAAGCCTGAAGTAGACAATCGATACGACCAAAACAAAGTAGTTTCACATGACGCTAACGAAATTATTTCAACGGCAGTTCCATTTGCAAGTCACATTAGAGCCCTTACCGATAATTGCGATGTAGTAGGTATAGACGAAGCTCAATTTTTTGATAATGAAATAGTTAGCGTTTGTAATGACTTAGCAAATAAAGGTATTCGAGTGATAGTAGCCGGGCTTGACATGGACTTTAAGGGGAATCCGTTTGGACCCATGCCCAACTTAATGGCTGTTGCAGAATATGTAACCAAAGTTCATGCGATTTGTACACGAACGGGCCAATTAGCACATCACAGTTTCCGAAAAAGCGAAAGTGAAAGTCTTGTAATGCTTGGCGAAAAGGAAACATATGAACCCCTTAGTAGAGCTGCTTTTTATAAAGCCATGCGTGAGGAAAGAGGGAAGCAAACAAATGAAACTAAAGCAAAAAAGAAAAGGGGTAATCTAACATGAGCGAGACAATACTGGAAATTCATCTACCTAATCTTAGACACAATTACCAATTTTTACGAAAACGATTGGCACCAAATGCCAAACTTTTGGCGGTTGTCAAAGCCTTTGGCTATGGTAGCGACGCCATTGCTGTTGCAAAGTGCCTTTCAACTTGCGGAGCAGATTATTTTGGGGTGGCGTATGTGCATGAGGGTGTGGCACTCAGAAAAGCGGGGATTACAACACCCATTTTAGTATTACATCCGCAAGAACCAAATCTAGGTGCACTTATTGAGTACAAGCTCGAACCAGGGCTTTACAGCCAACGTATTTTTGATGCGTTTCTTCATGCATTAAAGCAAACGAATATAGAAAACTCTCCCATTCATCTAAAATTTAACACAGGACTCAACAGATTGGGATTTCAACCCAGTCAAGTTGAAGGGCTTTTAAATTTGTTGGAGCAAAACAAGCAGCTGCAGCTAAAGGGGGTGTATTCGCATTTGGCAGCCTCCGACGATTTGAACGAAAGTACCTATACCAATCAACAATTAACCACTTTTGAAGCCCTAGTAAAAAACGTAAAACCCATATATCCCGATACCCTTTTTCATGTGCTTAATACTTCTGGGGTTATGCATTATCCTCATGCACAATACGACATGGTGCGCACGGGGATTAGTCTTTACGGTTATGGCAACGCCCCGGAGGTGGACGCGCAACTCAAACCCGTATTGACCCTTAAAACCGTCATTTCGCAACTACATACACTTGAAAAAGGGGATTCGCTAGGTTACAACCGAGCCTTTATTGCGAAAGAAGTTACCAAAACGGCAACGCTTCCCATTGGGCACGCCGACGGCATTGGACGCATTTACGGCAACGGGAACGGTTTTGTTTGGATACACGGTAAAAAAGCTCCCATTTTGGGCAATGTGTGTATGGATATGATTATGGTAGATGTTACACACATTGCGTGTGCTGAAGGCGACGAGGTCATTGTTATTGGTCCAAATGCAAGTGCCGAAGCTTTGGCAAACCATGCAGGTACCATTTCCTATGAACTTATCACAGGACTTTCTCAGCGTATTCAGCGAAAGACCATCGACTAATTGTTATTAATACAACAAACTGTTATTTTTTTGATAAAGCTATTCGGCAATGCTAATTTAATAGATGAATAGCGTACATTCGCAGCAAAATTTAAGATATGCGCGTAGCAGTAGTAGGTGCCACCGGAATGGTTGGCGAAGTCATGTTGCAAGTATTGGCAGAGCGCCAATTTCCCATTTCGGAATTAATTCCAGTTGCCTCGGCGCGTTCAGCAGGCAAACAGTTGGAGTATGAGGGTAAAACGTATACGGTAGTTACGCTTGAAGAGGCAATTGCCCTAAAGCCCGATGTTGCTCTATTTTCTGCGGGTGGTGATACGTCTCTTGCATGGGCGCCCAAATTTGCAGAAGTGGGTTGTACGGTTATTGACAACTCATCGGCGTGGCGTATGCACCCTGACCACAAACTTGTAGTACCTGAAATCAACGCGGAGGTACTTACCGCAGAAGATAAAATCATTGCCAACCCAAACTGCTCGACCATACAAATGGTAATGGCGCTTGCGCCCATTCACCGTGCCTTTGGTATTGAGCGTGTGGTAGTTTCAACCTATCAATCCATTACGGGAACAGGGGTAAAAGCGGTGCAACAACTTGAAAACGAATATGAGGGTATAGAAGGCGAAATGGCCTATCCCCATCCTATTCATAGAAATGCTTTACCACATTGCGATGTGTTTTTAGACAATTTATACACCAAAGAAGAAATGAAATTGGTGAACGAAACACACAAAATTCTAGACCCCAACATTCGGGTAACGGCAACTGCCGTACGTATTCCTGTAGTGGGCGGTCATAGCGAATCGGTAAACCTAACGTTACGCAACTCCGCTGAGCTAGACGAAGTACGCAAAGTTCTATCTCAAACGCCCGGCGTGGTGGTACAAGACGACCTTACCAATAACGACTATCCTATGCCGCTTAATGCGCACGGAAAAGACGAAGTTTTTGTAGGCCGTATCCGAAAAGACACCTCTCAAGAAAACGGCCTAAACCTTTGGATTGTAGCCGATAACTTGCGTAAAGGGGCGGCTACCAATACCGTTCAAATTGCGGAATACTTAGTTAGCGCAGGGTTGCTGTAAGCACAGGTATTTACCCTTCCATTTCAAAATCTTCCATAAACTTGGTGGTATAATTCCCAGCAACATAGTCCGGGTGATCCATTAGCTGACGGTGGAACGGAATGGTTGTTTTAACCCCTTCAATAACAAACTCGTCTAAGGCACGTTTCATTTTGTTGATGGCCTCTTCACGGGTTTGTGCCGTGGTAATTAGCTTGGCAATCATAGAATCGTAGTGCGGAGGAATCATATACCCGCCATACACATGCGTATCCAAACGAACTCCATGTCCGCCGGGTGTGTGCAAGGTTTTTATCATTCCCGGAGAAGGACGGAAGTCGTTAAAAGGGTCTTCTGCATTGATGCGGCACTCAATAGAGTGCAACTTTGGCATATAGTTTTTACCTTCAATACGAACCCCAGCAGCCACTTTGATTTGCTCTGCAATGAGGTCAAAATCAATGACTTGCTCAGTAATGGGGTGCTCTACTTGAATACGGGTATTCATTTCCATAAAGTAGAAATTTCGGTGTTTGTCTACCAAAAACTCTACCGTTCCAGCTCCCTCATATTTGATGTATTCTGCAGCTTTTACGGCAGCAGCACCCATGTCCTTACGTAGTTTATCGGTCATAAAAGGCGATGGCGTTTCTTCTGTCAATTTTTGGTGACGACGTTGCACGGAACAGTCGCGTTCCGATAGGTGACATGCTTTGCCAAAAGAGTCACCAACGACTTGAATTTCAATATGGCGTGGTTCTTCAATTAGCTTTTCCATATACATATCATCGTTGCCAAAGGCAGCCTTCGATTCTTGACGCGCACTTTCCCAAGCTTTTTCCAAATCATCTTCGCTCCAAACCGCACGCATTCCTTTACCACCACCACCAGCGGTAGCTTTTAGCATCACGGGATAGCCCACTTGTTTAGCTAGTTTTTTACATTCTTTAAAAGAAGGAATTATTCCTTCAGAACCGGGAATGGTAGGCACACCTGCAGCTTTCATAGTGGCTTTGGCAGTAGCCTTGTCGCCCATTTGTTGAATCATTTGGGCAGAGGCACCAATAAATTTGATTTGATGCTCTTCACAGATTTTAGAAAACTTGGCGTTTTCAGACAAAAACCCATAGCCGGGATGGATGGCGTCGGCATTAGTAATTTCAGCAGCAGCAATAATATTTGCCATTTTAAGATAGGATTCGCTGCTTGGTGCGGGACCTATACAAACGGCTTCGTCGGCAAAACGAACATGCAAGCTGTCGGCATCTGCTTTGGAGTAGACAGCTACGGTTTTGATACCCATTTCTCGACAGGTTCGAATGACGCGTAGCGCAATTTCGCCTCGATTGGCGATGAGAATTTTATTAAACATAGACCGGTTTTTTAGGCTGGATCAATAATAAATAGTGGTTGATCAAATTCAACAGGAGATGAATCGTCCAACAAAATTTGAACAATTGTTCCGCTAGTTTCGGCTTCAATTTCGTTAAAGAGTTTCATGGCTTCAATTACACAAAGCGTATCCCCTTCACTAACGCGGTCACCAACCTCAACAAAGTTTGGCTTGTCTGGAGAAGGCTTACGATAAAATGTCCCAATAATAGGCGATTTTACTGTGTGTTGATTTGACGA
>JBMYLU010000024.1:0-8112 GCA_049596595.1 Flavobacteriaceae bacterium
GGATGGGGTTGCCGTTGGCTATTATTCGAAAGGAGAAAGTACAGCGAGCTTCACCAATTTAGAACCTCGGGTTACGCTTGCCTACCGTTCTCAAAAGAGTGCATGGAAAGCTAGTTATCAGCGTGTGCACCAATACCTCCACTTGATTTCAAATACCACCTCGCCCACCCCGCTTGACGTGTGGACACCTAGTGGAAAATACCTAAAACCCCAACGCGCCGACCAGTGGGCAATAGGCTTTGCCACCGAGCGTGACAATGGCAACACGTTTGAAGCAGAAGCTTTTTACAAAAAAACCGACAACCGCTACGACTATATTGACGGTGCCGAATTGGTAGCCAACAAAGCCCTTGAGCGTGTTTTACTTCCAGGAGTCGCACGCGCTTACGGATTGGAGCTGTTATTCAAAAAAACACAAGGCATGCTTACCGGAATTGCATCCTACACCCTGTCCAGAGCGGAGCAACAAACCTTAGGCATCAGCGAAAACGACCCCGGCATCAATAACGGAAAGTGGTACAAATCACCCTACGACAAATCTCATGATTTGAGCCTTAGCGTGAGCTATACCCCCAACACGCGTTGGCAATGGAATGCCAATTTTGTGGTGCAATCCGGGCAACCCATTACCTACCCTACGGGTCAGTATGAATTTATGGGTACGCGCATACCCAGTTTTGGACAACGCAATGCGCAACGCTTACCCTTTTACCACCGCTTGGATGTCTCGGCAACACTTACGCCCACAAAAAACAACTTGAAAAAAGTTAAAGGCAGCTGGGTGTTTGGGATTTATAATGTGTATAACCGAAGAAATGCCGCCACCATCAGCTTTAAGCAAGACCCTGAAACAGGGAAAAACCAAGCCTATAAACTCTCCATTTTTGGAATAATCCCTTCTGTAACCTATAATATTCGCTTCTGCTGAAGGTTGAGCCGACTTCATCTCGGCGTTTCGACCGCCTCTAGAGCCTCGCCGAAAGAAGCTCAACGACCTCGATGGGTGCTTGCTCAATGCCCTCAACGACTTCAACGAGGACACCGAGCGGACACCGAGCTTCGGTCGGCGAGGCTCCCGAACCGTGTCGAGGTGTCGAAGTGTGCCGAGGTGCCGTAATTCTTTTTCGTATTTTTAATAAACCCTAGATCTTTCAACAATGCGTTATAGCATAGCACACATTGAAAAAAACTTAATCACCATACAAGGACAAAAGGTGCTCATAGACCGTGATGTGGCAGCTTTGTATGGGGTGGAAACAAAAGAGGTGAATCAAGCGATAAAAAATAATCCAGACAAATTCCCTAAGGGTTATGTTTTGGTATTGAGCATTAAAGAAAAATCTGAACTGGTCAAAAATTTTGACCACCTCCAACCTCTAAAGTATGCCAAAACAAATCCCAAAGCCTTTACTGAAAAGGGGCTATATATGCTGGCAACGATTTTGAAAAGCAAACAGGCAACACAAACTACCCTGTTGATTATCGAAACCTTTGCCAAGTTGCGTGCCTTGCAGCAAGCGGTAGCTTCGGCAAGCTCAGCTACCGGTGCCCGAAAAAATAGTTTGCTCAAAAAAAGCGGCGAACTCATGGCAGATCTTTTAGATCACGAACTTACTGAAATGGAATCGGAAACCACATTAGAATTGAACTTTGCAGTGCTCAAACTCAAACACACCACCAAGCGGAAAAAGGAGTGAATAAATAATGAAATGAGACTTTGCTTAAGGCTGAGCCAAATGATGACCGAAGGGAATAATTAGAGAATTACGAATTATGAATCGATGAATTATGAATTACGAATTAGAGAATTGCCCCATTCGTAATTAACCTATTCGTAATTAACCCATTCGTAATTGAAGGATTCGTAATCAACCTATTCGTAATTCTTTTTCGTATTTTTATGAAGTGAACCCTAAATCTTTCAACGATGAGTCATAGCATCCAACATGTAGCGTCAAATATTCAGTTGATACGAGGTTTTCCTGTGCTTTTAGATTTTGATTTAGCAGCATGGTATGAGGTAGAAACACGAGTACTCAAGCAAACCGTTCGTAGAAATATGGATCGCTTCCCCGAAGATTTTATGTTTGAACTTAGCGAAAAAGAAATTGAGGAGATGGTGTCACAAAATGTGATACCTAACAAAGGTGTGCTGGGCGGTGCATTGCCTTTTGCTTTTACACAAGAAGGTGTGGCTATGTTGAGCGGTCTGTTACGCTCGCCAAAAGCCATAGCCGTCAATATCGGCATTATGCGTGCTTTTGTAGCTATGCGTCAGCATGCGCTGAATTATGAGGTCTTGGCAACAGCCCTTAAAACACTGGAAAACAGCACGAACCATCGTTTTGCAGAAGTCAGCAAAGTGCTCGATGCGCTATTGGAACAAAAACAACAGCAAGAAGAGATGAACAAGCGCAGAAGGATTGGGTATAAGTAGAGAATTAACTAATTACGAATTACGAATGAAGGAATTATGAGTTGGGTAATTTAAAATTCATAATTAACCCATTCGTAATTAAACCATTCATGATTAACTTTAAAGCAAGTCTGGGCGTTTTTGTTTGGTGATTTCAAGGGCTTTTTCCTCGCGCCACGCATACACTTTAGGCGTATTCCCCGAGGTGAGAATTTCAGGGACTTTATGCCCATTATAATCCGCAGGACGAGTATAGACAGGGGGGGCAAGTAGTCCGTCTTGGAACGAATCCGTAAGGGCAGAGGTTTCGTTACCTAGCACCCCAGGAATCAAGCGAATAAGACTATCGCAAAGCACGGCAGCTGCCAATTCGCCCCCAGATAATACATAATCACCAATGGAAATTTCGTGCGTAACAAACAAATCCCGCACCCGTTGGTCAACCCCTTTGTAGTGACCACACAATACAATGATATTTTGCAACAACGATAGCTGATTTGCCACCCCTTGATTTAAAACATCTCCGTCGGGAGTCATGTAAATCACCGCATCATAGTGGCGTTCGGCTTTCAGGGTACTAATGCATTTATCAATGGGTTCAATCATAAGTACCATGCCTGCACCACCACCATAAGGGTAATCGTCTACTTGTTTGTAATTGTTCGTGGTGTAATCACGTAAGTTGTGAAAATGCACTTCGACCAGTCCCGCATCTTGCGCACGCTTCATTATAGAGCCTTCAAAGGGGCTTTGCATCAGTTCGGGCACCACGCTTATGATATCTATTCGCATGGGGTAAAGATAGGAATTACGAATTACGAGTTAGTAAATTATGAATTACGAATTATGAATTGGATAATTTGAAATTATTCCCTTCGTTCATCAGTCGCTTCGCTCGTGTCGTAATTAACCCATTCGTAATTGACTTACTCAAAAATAAAACGCATGCGTTCTTTGTCTTTATTCATAAACTCCAATTCGTAGATGCTGTCCTCGTCTAGTGCTAAAATGTCAGCTGTAGAATTGATATCCTCTCCATTAACAGAAAGCAGCACATCGCCTTCTTGAATGCCACGGCGATACAATCGACTGTTTTCCACAGCAGAAACATGTACCCCTTCTTTAAGCTCCAAATCTTTAGCCTCTTTCTTGCTGAGGTCCCGTAAGCGCATGCCGTAGTAGTTTACAAATGGGGTGCGTTTGAGTTCGACCGATAGCGTTTTTTCTTCTCCGTCACGAAGAAACGTTACGTTTACTCGGTCTCCAGGACGCTTAGAACCCAAATAGCCCGTTAGGTCGGCAAAGCGACGAATAGGCGCATCATTGATTCTGATAATGATATCTTCTTCTTGTATTCCAGCTTCTTTTGCACCCATGCTGTCTTCGAGCCCAGCAACATAGAACCCTTCGGTTTCTTCAATACCGAGTTCCTCGGCAATGCGCGCGTTTAATCCGCTTCCACTAACGCCCAATAGAGCTTTTTGCACGTTGCCAAATTCTACAATATCCTCGTAAATCTTTCGCGCGATGTTGCTGGGCACCGCAAATGAATAGCCAATAAACGTACCCATGCCATTACTCGTTATTGCGGTGTTAATACCAATCAAATCGCCATCAAGGTTTATCAATGCGCCTCCGCTATTCCCCGAATTTACGGCCGCATCGGTCTGAATAAAAGACTGATTGGTGCTGTCGTAACGATCTAAATCTCTTGACTTTGCGCTAATAATTCCTGCGGTTACGGTAGAGTTAAGGTTATACGGATTTCCTACTGCCAACACCCATTGTCCAACACGAGTCAGGTCAGAGTCGGCGAAGCGCACATAAGGGAATGCATTTTTGCCCTTGATTTTGAGTACGGCGATGTCTGCGCTAGGGTCGGTACCCACAAGTTCGGCTTCAAAAACCTTGTTATCGTTGGTGGTAACTTCAATTTCGGTGGCGTTTTCTATTACGTGGTTATTGGTAATAATATAACCGTCTGAGGAAACAATTACACCCGACCCCATGCCAATTCTGGGATATTCTCTGCTTGGGGTACTGTAAAAAAACTCCCAAATATTACTGGGTTGACGGGAACGCCCTATGCTGGTATTGGTGATATGCACTACGGCATCGATGGTTTTTTCGGCTGCTACCGTAAAATCGGTATTTAAGGCACTTGCTGTGGCAGTAGGTGTAGTGTAGTTTGTGTGTACCACTTGAGGTGTGGGATTTTTTAAAACAAGGTTTTGCGGTTGAATTTTTGAAAATGCCCAAACGGCGAAAAAAGCAGCACCAAAGGCTACTGCACTGTATTTAAAAACGGTTTTCATTGAATTCATAGCGTTATTATTAAATATTCAATCCAAAAATACAGTTTGGTTTTGTTAGTAAAAAGTGCTTTAACGCATTTTTAACACCTACGCTAGAGACGAAATAGCCGTATATTTGCATATGCTTTTTCCGTTTGTAAAGTATCAGGGAACCGGAAACGATTTTGTGCTCATCGACAATCGAGAAGCAAACTTCCCTATCGCCAATCATGAAGCTATTGCACAGCTTTGCCACCGTAATTTTGGTATTGGCGCAGATGGATTTATATGTATAGAATCCGACGACACTTCCGATTTTTATATGCGTTATTTTAATGCCGATGGTCACGAAGGTAGCCTGTGTGGAAACGGTTCGCGATGTGCCATTCACTATGCCAAAACACTGGGTTTGACTACCGAAAAAGTGGTGTTTACTGCTGCAGATGGGGTGCATCATGCGCAATTTATTAACAATGAAATTGCCCTTGAACTTCACGATGTTTCGCAATGGGAACGCCATGAAAACGCTATTTTTTTAAATACAGGTTCGCCACACCATATGGTTTTTGTGGATGATGTAGACGTTGTGGATGTTGCTACAGTAGGGCAAGAGATTGCTCACGGTGCTCCGTATTTTTCTGATGGCACAAACGTAAACTTTGTGCAACAACTCAACGATAATACCATAAAAGTACGCACCTATGAACGTGGCGTTGAAGCGGAAACGCTGTCGTGTGGTACGGGCGTAACGGCAGCAGCCCTTGCCATGCACATCAGTGAGAAATCGACATCAGAAAAAATTTATATCCAAACCCTTGGCGGTAAGCTTTCGGTGTCTTTTTCACCTACCCAAAATGGATATACAGCCATAACCTTACAAGGCCCTGCAGCTCCAGTATTTACGGGAAATTGGGAAATCAACTAAGATGATTAAACGCGTTTTATTAGCTACCATACTATTGGGAATCCTTGTTGGAGGTGTTTTTGTGGCACACTTTTACCGCGTATTTTTTGCTTCAAATACGGCGTTTGAAACACCAACAAAAGAAGTGCTTATTCCAACAGAAAATATACAGTTGGCAGCCTATGATACCATTTCGAAAGTGGTGAAACGTATCGATTTATTTCAGCAAGCAGCAATCAGAAAAGGGTATCACCCCATTCCAGGGCGGTTTGTGTTGGATTATGGCATGAACAATAACGATATGATTAATCGTTTGCGTATTGAAAACAAGCCATTAAAACTGACCTTTAATAACCAAAAAACACTAATGCATTTTGCCAGATTTGTCGGCAATAAAATTGAAGCAGATAGCACTGCTATAATGCAAGCGTTTTTGGATGCTGATTTTCTAGAAGAAAATGGATTTAATACTGAAAATGTTTTTTCCATTTGTATCCCAAATACCTACGAATTCTATTGGAATACTACCGCAATACAATTTCGGGACAGAATGATGTTGGAATACAAGCGTTTTTGGACACCCAAACGTGAAGCTGCTCGTAAAAAGATAAAGTTGTCACGCACCGAAGTGGTTGCTTTGGCAGCTATCGTGCAGCTTGAGTCTTACCGAAAAGTAGAGCGCCCCACGGTGGCGGGGGTGTATTTAAATCGTTTGCGAAAGCGCATGCGACTACAGGCAGACCCTACGGTAATTTATGCTTTAAAGCGTAGGGCAAATGATTTTGATTTGGATATTCGAAGGGTACTCTATGTAGACCTTAAAATAAAATCTCCGTATAATACGTATCGAAATAGGGGAGTGCCTCCAGGTCCAATTACGATGCCCGATGTAAGCGCTATTGACGCGGTTTTGTTTGCCGAAAAACACCCATACTTATATTTTGTTGCAGACCCAGATCGCACGGGCTATCATCTTTTTGCCACAAGTCTAGCGGAACATAACAAAAACAAAAAACGCTACACAAGTTGGCTGCGCCAAAAAAACATTTACCGCTAAGAAGCTAAAAAAGAGAATACTGCGGGTCGGCGCAAGAGGTCTTCCTTGGTGTTTTTCCACTCGACAGCGGGTGCTGTTCGAATAAATTCGGTGGGTAAAGTAAGGTCACAGGCAACACTTAGTAGCGTTTTGGGACGTAGGCTTTTTTGTAAGTCCTCAAGTAGAACATTGTTTCGGTATGGGGTTTCAATAAAGACTTGGGTTTGCTGCAATTCTTTCGATTTTTTTTCAAACTGTTTGATGGCTTTTTTGCGTTCCGCTTTGTTAATAGGTAAATATCCGTTAAAGGCAAAAGATTGTCCGTTTAAGCCCGAAGCCATTAGTGCTAAAAGTATAGATGAGGGGCCTACAAGTGGGGTAACCGTAATCGAATTGTTGTGCGCCAGCGCTATTAGGTCTGCGCCAGGGTCAGCAATACCGGGACAACCCGCATCTGTGATAAGTCCCATGTCTTTTCCTTCAAGTAAGGGAATAAGCATTTCGTGGAGTTCTTCGGGTGTGGTGAATTTGTTCAACAAAAAAACCTCAAGTGTGTTTTGCTGAATTTTAGGACATATTTGCTTTACAAAAGCACGCCCTGCTTTTTCTTTTTCAAAAACAAAATGCTGCAGACGCTCCATGACTTTTTTTACCGACATGGGAATGACCTCTAGCGGTGCTGTATCGCCCAAAACGTTGGGGATAAGGTAAAGCGTTCCTTTGGGTGGTGTTTCCATGTTTATTGTTTTGCTAGCCAAGCATTACAACAAGTATACACCAAATCAAACACATATTCAAAATCTTTCTCATCGCCATAATACGGATCGGGTACATTCTCGGCATATACTCCACTAGCTTTGGTAAGTAAGCTAATCTTTTGGCGCTGCGCTTCGGTAGTACAAAGCGAAAGCGCGTTGACAAGGTTTTGTTCGTCCATGACCAAAATATAATCAAAATCATCTAAATCACCAGCGGTGAGTTGACGTGCTTTTTGATTGCTGATGTCAATCCCGTTTTTGGCAGCAACAGCAATGCTTCTACTGTCTGGCGAAGCGCCCTCGTGATAATTGGCAGTACCAGCAGAATCTACCACAAAGTTTTTTGGGTCGGCAAGATGACGAAAGATACCCTCTGCCAATGGTGAGCGACAAATATTGCCCAAGCACACCATAAGCACTTTGGAAGCCATGTTTTAATTGGAAAGTTTTTTTGCTAAGTCTTCGACGTACTTGCGAAACTGTTTGTCAGTAAAGGCAAGGTTGTCTACGGTCTTACACGCATGTAGCACAGTCGCATGATCTCTATGCCCAATTTTTGCACCAATACTAGCAAGTGACGCTTTTGTCATTTTCTTTGAAAAATACATGGCAAGTTGTCGGGCTTGCACTATGTGTCGTTTGCGTGTTTTGGATTGAAGTGTTGAAACATCCATTTGAAAATAATCTGACACTACTTTTTGAAT
>JBMYLU010000025.1:0-3078 GCA_049596595.1 Flavobacteriaceae bacterium
ACTCATTTCCAAGAGGCGCCTCTCCATATGACATTTTACGTCCTTTGTGAGCAACAAAAACGCCTAAATCAGTCGTGAAATCAATTTCTTCTCCAAGTCTTGAGCAAAAAAAGTGCTTAAAAATATATTGGATACGAGGTTTGATAACAGGCGTGTGAATGAGAATCATAACCAATTATTTAAAATTGTTCTGTATCCACGACGTTAGCTTGTCATATTCAATTAAGATAGTCTCTACTTCATCATCAAAGGCTTCTGGGTTTGAAATCTTTTCCAAATAATAATTTGCAAAAGACTTGGGATACACATCTCCAGCATCGTGGTTGGCAAGGTAATTCCTAAAAAAACATGTTGCCTTTAGCACATCTTTTTGCAAATAATATGTGCAAACTGCAAGATAATAATAGGCATTGTTTGTTGCGTTAATTGAATCTTCACAGCTTCGAACTTCATTAACCGCATTCAAATAAGCTACTAAAGCTTCTTTATTTTTTTTGGTCACACGATAAAAGTAACCTTCCGCCAAAAAGCCTTCAACAGTGGATATGGATTTAATGGATTCGAGTGTTTTTTCAGCTTTTTTGTTACTCCCCCCCAACACCCACGGAAGTTCGGTGTACAACTCAAGCAAAGCAAGCTGAACTTCTAAAGCATCCGGTTTTATGCGTGCAGCTTCCTCAAAAGCATCTTTCATGGTACGCACATAAGGCAGCGATTTCATTCGGGGCAGTTCGGAGGCTAAAATGCCCGAAATTCCACCTAACAAATATTGATATTCAAATTTTTCAGGATGGCTTTCTACTAATTGTTCGAAGATTTCAAAGGATTCCTCATAGGCTTTTGTTTCGGCATAAAGCATTGCCAATGCTTTAAGTTGTAGTTCTGACTTTTCAACAATAGTATCTAAGGCTTGAATACGGTTTTGTTGATCGACAGTTACCTCAACGGGTTCAAAAAAAGACTGCGGAATACGCTGCCCAAAAGCCACAGATACACAAAAAAACAAGAATACTATGCGTTGAGCAAATCCCATAAACGGTCCTTTAATTGCGTTAATCCCTGTTGCGAAACAGACGAAAACAACACAAAAGGAATATCCTTGAATGCGACCTTACATTCTGCCTCAATAGCCGTATATAACTCTTCGTCTAAAAGGTCTGCTTTTGAAATACCTATCATAAAATTCTTATCCAACAACTCGGGATTATAGCGCGTTAATTCCTTGTTCAAAATAGTGAATTGTTCGCTAATATCATCGGCATCGGCAGGAATAACATACAGCAGTACGCTGTTGCGTTCAATATGGCGTAAAAAGTAATGCCCTAGGCCTTTCCCCTCGGCTGCACCCTCGATAATTCCTGGAATATCTGCCATTACAAAAGACAAAAAATCACGGTGCTGTACAATACCCAAATTCGGCTTTAAGGTTGTAAACGGATAATCGGCAATTTTGGGTTTTGCAGAAGTAAGTGCCGCCAACAAGGTCGATTTTCCCGCGTTGGGGAAACCCACCAGACCCACATCGGCAAGGACTTTTAGTTCCAGCGTAATATCACGCTCCACACCTTCTTTTCCAGGTTGCGCATAGCGCGGTGCTTGATTGGTTGGACTTTTAAAGTGCCAATTGCCACGACCGCCCATCCCACCAGGAGCAACAATAACATCATCCTCAGCAGTAATTTCAGCAATGCGTTCGCCAGTTTGTGTGTCAAGGACAACGGTTCCCAACGGAACTGGAATGATAAGATCTTCGCCATCGGCACCCGTACTTCGGCTTTTGCTACCGTGCTGCCCGTGTTCGGCTTTAAAATGGCGTTTGTATTTAAACGAAACCAGCGTCCATAGGTTTTTATCGCCACGAACAATTACGTGTCCTCCCCTACCGCCATCACCACCGTCAGGACCGCCTTTGGTGATGTATTTTTCCCGATGAAAATGCGTAGAGCCTTTCCCGCCGTTGCCAGAGCTCACGTGGATTTTGACGTAATCTACAAAATTCCCTTCGGTCATTACAGTTGTTCAACAATAGTCGTGAGTTGTTCGGCAATAGCATCAATAGATCCCTCGCCGTTAATGGCATGAAATTTACCTTGCGCAGTATAAAAGTCAATTAGCGGAGCTGTTTTTTTGTTGTATTCCGCAAAACGGTTTCGGATTTTTTCCTCGTCTTGGTCGTCAGCACGACCGCTGTCTTTACCGCGGTTTAACAAACGGGCTACCAAAATATCCTCAGCAACCTCAAGGGCTAGTGTAGCCGAAATGGACATATTCTTTTTGGTAAGAAAAGTATCCAACGCCTCCGCCTGAGAGGTGGTGCGCGGAAATCCGTCGAAGATAAAACCTGCCGCATCGGGATGTTTGTCTACTTCGCCCTCCAGCATTTGAATGGTAACCTCGTCGGGAACCAAATCGCCCTTTTCCATATAGCCTTTTGCCAAAACCCCCAAAGGCGTTTCGTTTTTGATGTTAAAACGAAATACATCGCCAGTGGAAATATGAATAAGGTTAAACGTATCTTTTAAAAATTCCGCTTGCGTGCCTTTTCCGGCACCGGGCTTGCCAAACAAAATGATATTCTTCATGAGTGATTTTTACCGCGCAAAGATATCCTATTTTAAGCAGTACACCTACTTCTTCGGTACATTGTAGAATATGCCGTACCTTTGTGCGGGAAATGAAACAGGTTTTTTCTTCAGATTTTACGCTCGGCATCTTAGGGGGTGGACAATTGGGTAAAATGCTCTTAGATGTTACCCGCCGATGGGATATCCAAACACATGTTTTAGACCCAAATACAGAAGCTTCTGCCAAAAACAGTTGCCATCATTTTTTACGGGGAAATTTGATGGATTACGACACCGTGCTTGCCTTTGGCAAAAACGTAGATGTACTCACCATTGAGATTGAACACGTCAATATCGAGGCGCTTTACGAACTCGAAAAAAACGGTGTTTTGGTGTATCCAAAACCGGCAACACTAGACGTTATTCAAAACAAACGCACCCAAAAAGAATTTTACGCAACGCAAAAACTACCCACATCGCCTTTTCTGTCGTTTCATAACAAAGCGGAACTGTC